>JBDTXQ010000183.1:0-5851 GCA_040006115.1 Usitatibacter sp. | reverse complement strand
TGAGCAGCAATCCCACCAGCACGCCCATCAGGCCGCCGATCACAAAGCCCACGAAGGCGCCGTGGACGGTGTCGGTCTTCTGCAGGTAGGAAGCCTCGTGGAGCTCGCCCAGGTCCGTGCCGCGGCGCGCAAGGAAGTGCATGTGCCGGTCCTCGATGCGGGCCAGGAGAAGGTCGTTGGCCAGCATGCGCGCGCTCGAGACGTCGGGGAGCGTGACGTACATCCTGAGTCTCATGGTCGTCCCTCCTTCGCGTTGGGCACCAATGAGGCGAGCCTAGACCTGCCGGGGGCGCATTTCAAGCGCCCCCGGATCCTAGGGAATGAGCACCGTCGAGCCGGTGGTCCTGCGTGCCTCGAGGTCGGTGTGCGCGCGCGCGGCGTCCTTCAACGCATACGACTGGCGCGGACCGACCTTCACCTTGCCCGACAGCACCATGTCGAAGAGGTCCTTCGCCGAGGCGAGCAGCTCGTCGCGCTTCGAGACATATCCCATGAGGGAGGGCCGGGTCACGTAGAGCGAGCCCTTCGGGTTGAGCACGCTCACGTCGAAGGGCGGCGTGGGCCCGGAGGAATTCCCGAAGATCACCATGAGGCCGCGCACCTGCAGGCAGTCGAGCGACTTCATGAAGGTGTCCTTGCCGACCGAGTCGTACACCACGGGCACCTTCTTGCCGCCGGTGATCTCGTTCACCTTCGCGACGAAATCCTCCTCCGTATAGAGGATGGTGTGCGCGGCGCCGTTCTCGCGGGCGAGCGCCGCCTTCTCCTCGGTGCTCACGGTGCCGATCAGGTTCACGCCGGTGGCCTTCGCCCACTGGCAGGCGATGAGGCCGATGCCGCCCGCGGCCGCGTGCCACAGGATGGTGTCGCCGGCCTTCGGCACGTAGTGCAGGCGCCGCATCAGGTACTGGACCGTCAGGCCCTGCAGCATCATGCTCGCCGCCTGCTCGAAGCCGATGCCGTCGGGAATCTTCACCAGCCGGTCGGCGGGATGCGCCTTCAGCTCCGAGTACGCGCCGAGCGGGCCATTGGCGTAGGCCACGCGGTCGCCCACCTTGAATTCGCTCACTTCCGCGCCCACCGCCTCGATCACGCCAGCGGCCTCCGTGCCCAGGCCGGACGGCATCGGCACCGCGTAAAGGCCGCTGCGGTGATAGGTATCGATGTAGTTGAGTCCCACCGCCTTGTGACGCACCAGGACATCCTTCGGTCCCGGTTGCGGGACGGCGACCTCTTCCCATTGGAGGACATCGGGACCACCGGTCTTGTGGATACGAATTGCGTGGGGCATGGGATTCTCGTCGTCGCTGGGTTGGACCGCCATCTTATGACTTCCTCGGGCTCGACGAGAAGACCGTTGCAAGTCCGCCGCTACACCGCGCAGAATCCGGGCATGCGGGATCCCTCCCTGGACGATCGATGAAACCCGAGCCCGCATCGGCCGAGGCTGGCGCCACACCCGGCGAGACGGAGCCTGCAATCCTGGAATCACGCATCTTCCGCTCCCCGGCGCCCTCGCCGTGGACGTCTTTCCACTTCCCCGCCGAAACAAGAGTCGACCCGCGGCGCAACGTCCTCGCCGGCACCATCACCGCGGTCGTCACGCTGCCGTTGGCGATGGGGCTGGGCGCGCTCGCCGTGGCGCCCTTCGGCCCCGCGTTCGTGAGCCTCGGCGTCGTCGCGGGCTTGTACTCGGCCGCGTTCCTCGGCCTCATCACGTTCGTCGCGGGTGCGCGCGGAATCGCGATCTACGCACCGCGCAGCCTCGTCTCCTTCGTGATCGCCTCGGTCTCGGGGAGCCTGTTCATCGGCGCGGGATGGCTCACCGCGGCGGAGCCGCGCGCCGTCATGCACGCGCTCTTCCTGCTGATGGCGATGGCGGGCGCGTTCCAGCTCGCATTTGCGCTGGCACGATTGCCGCGCCTGATGAAGTTCATTCCCACGCCGGTGATGGCGGGCTTCCAGAACGCCGCCGCGATCGTGATCACGCTCTCGCAACTGCACGTTCTTTTCGGGCTCGAAAAGCGTCCTGCGCTCGACGGTATCCGCGCGGCGGTCGCGGACATGAAGCCGCTGCAATTGCTCGTGGGCCTCGCCACGCTCGCGATCGTCTTTCACGGTCAAAAGGTCGTGAAGCGCGTGCCGCCGCTACTCACGGCGCTGGTTGCGGGGACGCTGTTCTACTACCTGCTCGCCGCCCTGGGCCTGTCGCCCTTTCTCGGCGATACCCTCGGGCGCATTCCGATGCGCATCCCCGACGGCGCCGATCTCGCCGGGATCATCGCGATCACGCAGCGCCCCGGCTTCGCGCAGGCGCTGCCCGCCATGGTGATCGCCGCAGCTTCCATCGCGGTGGTGGCTTCGCTCGACGTGCTGATCAGCGCGAAGGTGGTGGAAAACCTCTCGGGGCAACGCGGCAATGCCACGCGGGAGCTCACCGCCATGGGACTCGCGAACACGTTGACGCCGCTCCTGGGCGGCATCGCCGGCTCCATCAGCCTTTCCTCGACCACCGCAAACCACAGGAGCGGGGCCACTTCCACGGTTTCCCTCCTCACGCACGGCGTCCTCTTCCTGCTGATGGTGACGCTGCTCGCGCCGCTCCTCGGCTTCATCCCCAAGGTCGTGATCGCGGCCCTCGTGATCTACGCCGGCACGCAGCTCTTCGACCGATGGACCTTCCAGCTGGTGGAGCGGCTTGTCGGCGCCAAGCGCGTGAACTGGCGCAACATCGCGATCGATCTCATCGTCATCTTCCTGGTGGCCGCCGTCGCGCTCATGGGCGAGATCATCGTCGCCGTCGGCGCGGGCATCGCAATCGCGATCCTCGTGTTCACCGCACGCATGAGCCGGGGAATGATCCGCAACGTCCGCTACGGCCACGAGCTGCGGTCGCGCCGCAGCCGCAAGTCCTCCGATCTCGAGGCGCTCCTCGCGGACGGCCGGAAAATCCTCGTGATCGAGCTCCAGGGGCCGCTCTTCTTCGCCTCGGCCGAGCAGCTGCACAACCGGATCGACGCGGCGATCAAGGAGGAAGCGCGCTACGTGATCCTGGATGTGGCGCGCGTGAACGAGATCGACAGCACCGGCGCGCAGATCCTGACCCAGACCTGGAAGCGGATGAAGGCTGCCGGCGTGGAGCTGCTCTTCTGCGGGCAGGAAAACCACCCGAAGACGATGGCGCTCCTGCACGACCACGGCGTGACCGAGTTGATCTCGAGCGAACGCTTCTTCCCGGACGCCGACCGCGCGCTCGAGTGGTGCGAGAACCACCTCCTCGCTCCGCTGCGGAACGCGGCCCCCGCCGAAGGCGAGCATCAGTTCGACCTGCTCGACATCGTGCAGGGCCTCACCGTGGAGGAGCGGTCGGTCCTGCTGCCCACGCTCGTGCGGCGCGAATTCGCCGCCGGTGACACGATCTTCCGCGAAGGCGACGAGGGCGACGCGCTCTACCTGATCCTGCGGGGCTCGGCGAGCGTGCGCATGAAGCTCGCCACGGGCGACCGCCGGTTGATCACATTCTCCCCGGGCACGATGTTCGGCGAGATGGCGCTGGTCGATCGCGAGCGCCGCTCGGCCACGGTGACCGCGGATGAGCCACTCACCTGCTACGCATTCGAGCTCGCGAGCTGGGACGACTTCGCGCAATCGCACCCGCGCATCGCGATGAAGCTGCTCGCCAACCTCGCGCGCGAGATGAGCCTCAGGCTAAGGCAGGCGAACCGGAGTGCGTTCGACTCCGAGTGAACGGGTCAGCTCCCGAGGAGGGTTCCGGGAGCCACGCCGGATGATTTCGCCCACTCCGCAGCGGAAACCTTCTTGCTTTCCTCGGGCTTCACCTTGGAGATCTCGACCTGCCCGCCCTGCGCGGTGATGCGCATCGATTCCGCGCCGATCTCGGTCACCTCGCCGATCTTGCCCTTCACCGCGCCGAAGGTGCGGACCAGGTGCTTCCTGGATCCGAACAACTGCACCTTCTTGCCGCCGAGCGTGGTCCACGCGCCCGGCGCGGGATCGGCGCCGCGGATCGTGTCGTGGATCGCGTCGACGTGGTTGTTCCAGTGGATCTTCGCCTCGTTGGCGCGGAACCACCCCTCGTAGGACGCCTTCGACTCGTCCTGCACTGTTTCCTTGTGCTTGCCCGCGACGACGAGGTCGGCCGCTTCGAGCATCGCCTTCACCCCCATCGGGAAGAGTCGATCGAAGTAGACCGTGCCGAGCGTATCGTTCTCGGAAACGTCGGTCTCCTTCTGCACGATCATCGGACCCTCGTCCAAGCCGTCCGTAGGCCGGAAGATCGTGAGGCCCGTCTTCTTCTCGCCGCGCGCGATCGGCCAATTGATCGACGACGGTCCGCGGTACTTCGGCAGCAGCGACGGGTGGTACTGGATGGTGCCGTGCTTCGGGATATTCACGAAATCCTGCGGCGCGAACTGCAGCACGAAGGCCATGACGCCGATGTCGGCCCCCAGCTCCCTCATCTTCGCCGCCGCTTCCGGCGCCTTCAGCGAGGGGAACTGGAACACCTGAAGTCCCTTCTCGAGCGCGGCGACCTTGAGGGGATCGGGCTTCGCGCCATCCTTTTCCGGGGCCACGAACACGCCCGCCACGGTGTCGCCCCTGGCGAGGAATGCTTCGAGAACGGCCTTGCCGAAATCCTGCTGTCCGATGATTGCTATCTTCATTTTTGCTTTCGTTGACAAACCGTCAGGCGGCGACTTTCTTCGGAGGCAGGGAGAAGGCTCCGGCACCCTTCAGCGCAGCGACCTTCGCCTCGTCGTAGCCGAGCACGTCCTTCAGCACCTCATCGGTATGCTCGCCCAGCGTGGGGCTGCGCTTGATCACCGCGGGAGACGCGGAGAGCTTGATCGGCATGCCGACGTTGAACCACTTGCCGCGCTGCGGGTGGTCGAGCTCGACCCACATCTCGCGGCCGCGCACGTGCTCGTCGGTGGCGAGGTCCTCGGTCGACATGATCGGACCGCAGGGAACGTCGAGGGGATTCAGGATCGCCATCAGCTCGCGCTTGGTGTACTTCTCGGCGAACTTGTTGAGCAGCGTCCAGACCAGGTTCTGGTTCTTGCGCCGCTCGGCGATCGTCGTCACGCGCGGGTCGGTGGCGAGATCCGGCACGCCGACGTCGGGTCCGATGCGATTGGCGAGCGCGACCCAGACCGCTTCCTGCACCACCACGTAGAGCCAATCGTTGGCGCCGTGGGGCTTGCAGTGGATCGCGTTGCCGAGCTGGCCGCCGCCCGAATCGTTGCCGGCGCGCGGAACGTCGCCCATGCCCTGGTAGGTGGGCACCGAATATTCGGCAAGGGACTGGCGCGTGAGGCGCTGGTGGTCGCGGAACTTGACGCGGCAGAGGTTCATCACGCCGTCCATCATCGCGACCTCGACATATTGGCCCTCGCCGGTGCGCTCGGCCTGGTGCAGCGCGGCGAGGAGCCCGATGGCGAGGTGCAGCCCGGTGCCGGTGTCGCCGATCTGCGCGCCGGTGACGAATGGCGCGCCATCGGGAACGCCGGTGGTGCTCATCGCGCCACCCATCGCCTGCGCGACGTTCTCGTATGCCTTGAATTCAGCGTAGGGCCCGGATGAGCCGAAGCCCTTGATCGAGCCCATCACGATCTTCGGATTGATCTCGCGGATCTTCTCCCAGGTGAAGCCGAGCCGGTCGAGAACACCGGGTCCGAAGTTCTCCATGATGATGTCGCACTGCTTGATCAGGTCGACGAATACGGTCTTGCCTTCCGGCGATTTCATATTGACCGTGATCGAGCGCTTGTTGCAGTTCAGCATCGTGAAGTACAGGCTGTCCGCGCCCGGAATGTCGCGCAGTTGTCCG
>JBDTXQ010000182.1:0-5872 GCA_040006115.1 Usitatibacter sp. | reverse complement strand
GCGATGCGCCCATCGTGCGCGGCTGGTCGGCGATCCTGCAACCGGGTGAAAACCTCCGTATCCTCGTCGACGTGCGCTCGCCGTCGGTCAAGAGCCTCGCCAAGGCGATCGTCGACAGCGACGTCACCACGCTCGTGATCATGAACGCGGGCAGCGGCGCGCTCACGGTGAAGGACACGACGAGCGTCGACGACCTTGACGAGCCCGCGGCGCCGCAGAACGCAATCCGGAATTTCACCGACTCGAACTATTCGTCGCCCACACCGTGGGGCGTGGTCGGCGGGCAGCTGTTCCTGCGCGCCAATGCGCAGGCGTGCAACGCCTCGCCCGACGCCGTCGATACGCGCACCGTTGTGATTACCGGCCCGAACGGTGAGCGCGAGGAAGTGACGGCGGTGGAAACCGGCGCCAACACCGGCATCTTCGCGGTGCCGATGTTGCCGATCCGTTCGCCGCCGGTGGTCACGGGCAACGGCATCCTCGAGGGCCGCGCGAACGATGTCTTCACGGTCGACCTGCAGGGCTGTGGCCGGCGCATCGATACGCTCGTCACGTTGATGGAGCCGGTGAGCGTGGTCTTCGACAGCGCCACCAACGAGCCCATCGCCGGCGCACGCGTGACACTCGTGCAGGCGAGCGGCGGCCAGTGCCTTGGCAATGCCGCGACTTTGAGCGCCTCCGCAACCAACCCGGGGGTGACCGGAGCCGACGGCGGCTTCGCCTTCCCACCCGCCGCAGGCACGGATTATTGCCTTGCGGTCGTTCCTCCCAACGGATATCGCTTCGCCTCGCGCGTGGCGTGGCCGCTGCTGCCGCAGGGCCGCAACCTGAACGTCTCCGGCCTGACGAGCGGCGGCTCCTACGGCAATCCCTTTCATCTCGCCGCCGGCGGTCTCGTGGTGGTCGACATTCCTCTCGACGCCGTCGCACAGAACGGACTCTTCGTGCAGAAGGACGCATCGCGCACGGTGGCGGAGGTCGGGGAATTCGTCGACTACACCGTACGCGTGAAGAACGGCACCAGCCGCGCTCTCGATCGCGCCGACGTGATGCTCGTCGATGACCTGCCCGCGGGCTTCGCCTACGTGCCGGGTACCGCGCGGCGCGACGCGTTGAGGATCGCCGATCCCACCGGTGGCCAGGGACCGCGCCTCACATTCAACGTCGGGCGCCTGGCGAGCGACGCCCAGGCCACACTCACCTATCGCGTGCGCATCGGTCCCGGGGCGATGCAGGGCGACGGCACGAACCGGGTGCAGGCCTTCTATTCGGCCGCCGGGGTGACCACGTCGTCCAACGTCGCCATCGCGCGCGTGCAGGTCACGGGAGGTGTCTTCAGCGACAAGGGCTTCATCCTCGGCAAGGTCTTCATGGACTGCAACGCCAACGGCGTGCAGGACCGCGGCGAGGAGGGCGTGCCGGGCGTGCGCATGTTCCTCGAGGACGGGACGTCGTCCACCACCGACGGCCTCGGCAAGTTCAGCTTCTACGGCGTTTCCAACCGCACGCACGTCGTGAAGGCGGACCGCTCGACGCTGCCGCGCGGCGCCACGCTCGCGGCGATCAGCTCGCGCCACCTGGGCGACGGCGGCAGCCGCATCGTGGACTTGAAGGCGGGCGAGATGCATCGCGCCGACTTCGCGGTCGCCGGCTGCGAGGAGCCCGTGGTCGAGGAAGCGCGCAAGCGCGTCGCGGCGCTGGAGCGCCGCGCCGACGAGACCGCGCTCGCCGCGACCCAGCTCGCCACGGAGACGCGCATCATCCCGGACCTGAAGACCCTGCCGGCGAGCGGCGAGGTGAGCGCGGCAGCGCCAACCGGCGCGCCGTCGAGCGCGCTGCCCGGGTCGAACCCCGCATCGCATGCGCCCCCCGCCAGCGCGGAGCTGCCGCGGCGTGCCGCGGCCGCGCCGGTCGCGGTTCCCGCCACCGTGCCCGAGGTTCCCCTCGAGGCGGCAATCGCCGACGTCGACAACACGCTCGCATTCCTCGGCCCTGTTGACGGGGCGACGCTGCGCAACTCGCAGTCCGCGGTGCGCGTGAAGGGCGCGCTCGGCTCCACGTTCGAGCTCACCGTGAACGGCCTCGACGTCCCCGCGAAGCAGGTCGCCAAGCGTTCGATTCTCGAGTCGCGCGGGCTGCAGGCGTGGGAATACCTCGGCGTGGATTTCAACGCGGGCGACAACGATCTCGGCGTGGTGCAGCGCGATTCCTTCGGCAACGAGCGCGGACGCGCCTCCATCAAGGTCCTCGCCCCAGGGCGCGTCGCGCGCATCGCCCTCGAGCTCGCGCAGGGCGCCGCGATCGCCGACGGCCGCTCGCCGCTTCCGGTCACGGTCTCCCTCTTCGATGCGCGCGGCCTGCCGGTCACGGCGCGCACGCCCGTGACGCTCGACACGTCGCTCGGCACCTGGGACGTGCCGGGGACCGACCCGCGCGAGTCCGGCATCGACGTGATGGTCGAGGGCGGCACCGGAACGTTCGCCGTGATGGCGCCGATCCAGCCGGGCGAGGCTCGCATCATCGCGTCCTCCGGCAAGCTGCGCGAGGAAGTGCGCGTGCATTTCATGCCCGAGCTGAGGAGCCTCGTCGCGGCCGGCGTGGTCGAGGGCATCGTCAACATCCGCCGCCTCGACTCGCGCTCGCTCGTCGCCGCGCGCCGCCAGGACGGCTTCGAGCGCGAGCTCCTGCACCTGTCGCGCACGAGCGGCGACGGGCGCATCGACGCCGGCGCCCGCGCGGCCTTCTTCCTGAAGGGCAAGATCCGCGGCGAATACCTCCTCACTGCCGCATACGATTCCGACAAGGACACGCGCGAGCGCCTGTTCCGCGACATCCAGCCCGACGAGTTCTATCCCGTCTACGGCGACAGCGCGATCCGCGGCTACGACGCGCAGTCGACGGCGCGCCTGTACGTGCGCATCGATCACAAGAAGTCGTACCTGCTTTACGGCGACTTCAACACCCAGGTGGAGACGAGCGTGCGGCGCCTGTCGGGCTACAGCCGCTCGTTGACCGGCGTGCGCGAGCACTACGACAACGGGCGCATCCAGGCGAACGTCTTCGCGAGCCGCGATTCCACGCGCCAGAAGATCGACGAGTTCCGCGCCAACGGCACCTCGGGGCCATACACGCTCTCCAGCGCCGCGGGCCTCACCAACAGCGAGAAGGTCGAGATCCTCACGCGCGACAGGAACCGCCCGGCGCTGGTGCTCGCCACCTCGCCCCAGGCGCGCTTCTTCGACTACGAGATCGAGCCCCTCACCGGGCGCCTCCTCTTCAAGGCGCCGGTGCCGAGCGTCGACCAGGACCTGAACCCCGTTTCCATTCGCGTGACCTACGAGATCGACCAGGGCGGCCCCGAGTTCTGGGTCTACGGCGGCGATGCGCAGGTGAAGCTGGGCGAACGCGTGGAAGTGGGCGCCTCGTTCGCCGAGGACAAGAATCCCGCCGACCCCTTCCGCCTGCGCGGCGGCTACGGCATGGTGCGCTTGGGCGAGCACACCACCGCGGTCGCCGAGGTCGCGCGCACCGAGCACGAGATGACCGTGGGGCAGGGCGATGCCGCGCGCATCCACATCCGCCACGACGGCGAGCGCCTCAAGGCCGAGGCTTTCGTCGCGCGCACCGATCCGACTTTCGATAACCCGGGCGCGTACCTCGCGCAGGGACGCGGGGAGAGCGGCGCACGCCTCTCGCTCAAGATCGACGAGCACACTTCGCTCAAGGCCGAGGCGCTGCGCACCGAGGACCGCACCACCCATAACGTGCGCGACGGCTACCTGGTGGCGCTCGAGCGCTCGTTCGCGAACGCGATGAAGCTTGAGCTCGGGTTGCGCCACGCGCGCGAGGAAGCGCCTGCCATTCCCACCACGGCGCTCGCGCCGGGCTCGACCGGCACCACGCCCAACGAGGTGACGAGCGTGCGCGCGCGCGTGACCGGCCCCATTCCCGGCGTGGCGGGCGCGACCGTCTACAGCGAGGTCGAGGTCGACGTCCAGGACGCCGGTCGCAAGATCGTGGCGCTCGGCGGCGACTATCCCCTCGCCAACAAGGGCAAGCTCTACTTCCGCCACGAGTTCATCTCGTCACTCACCGGACCCTATGGCCTGAACGGGCAGCAGCGCCAGAACACCACCGTGCTCGGGCTCGACACCGAGTACATGAAGGACGCGCGCCTCTTCTCCGAATACCGCATCCACGACGCGATCTCCGGCGGCGATGCCGAGGCGGCCATCGGGCTGCGCAACCTCTGGTCGATCGCCCCCGGCTGGCGCCTGGGCACGACGCTCGAGCGCGTGCAGGCCTTCTCGGGCAACGGCCAGAACGACAATACCGCGGTCGCCATCGGCCTCGAGTACGTGGGCAGCCCCGCGTGGAAAGGCTCGACCCGCATCGAGCTTCGCGACGCCTCGACGCAGCAGTCGTTGCTGCACACGGTCGGGTTCGCCTCGCGCATCTCGCGCGAGTGGACCTTCCTCGCGAGGAACGCGATCTCGATCCAGCGCAACAAGGGCGGCGAGCTCGCGGGCGCCCAGCACCTCCTCGAGCGCATGCAGGCGGGGGTCGCCTTCCGCGACGCCGACACCGACCGCGTGAACGCGCTCGCCCGAGTCGAGCATCGCGAGGAGCGCGACGACACGCGGGTGGGCGTGGACCTGCGCCGCTCCACCGACATCCTCTCCGTGCACGGCGACTACAAGCTGTCGCGCCCGTTCATGCTGAGCGGCCATTACGCCGCCAAGTGGACCGACGAGACCTCCAACGGCATCGCGACGCGCTACCGCGCGCAGCTCGCCGCAGGCCGCGCGACCTGGGAATTCGCGCCGAAGTGGGACGCGGGCCTCGCGGTGAGCGGGCTCTTCGGCGGCGCCTCGCGCTCGCGCCAGTACGCGGTCGGCATCGAGGTCGGCTATCTCCTCGCGACCAACCTGTGGTTGTCGGCGGGGTACAACGTCTTTGGCTATCATGACGACGACCTCGCCGCGGGCGACTACACCAACAAGGGCGCCTACCTGCGCCTGAGATACAAATTCGACGAGGCCTTGCTGGGGACCATGGGCGAGGGCAAACGATGAGCGCGCGGCGCGCCGTGCTGCGCTGGCTGGCCGCCGCCGCGCTGGGCGTGCTCGGCCTCGCCACGACTGCCGCGCAGGCGACGTTCACCCTAACGCGCACCTCGGCCCCCACCTTCTACACTGACACGAGCGTCACACCCAACATCGTCTGCAACTACCAGTCGTTCTCGGTCACGAGCACGACCGCGGTTGCCGACGCCTGGACGCGCATGTCGAACTTCGGCGGAGGCTTCCTCTCGCTGGGTGGCAGCGACGACGGGCTGCAGCACCTGGGGAGCTTCACCGCAGGGCAGACGCGTAACACGTTCTTCTACGTCTGTTCCTCCTACGCGGTGGTGGGCGGCGTGCAGGCGGGCCAGTCGTACGACGTCGCGGTCTACGACCGCAATCCCGGCTTCGCGGGCGCGATTCAGCTCGGCACCGCGAGCTTCGCCTCCACCATCGACAACTCGCTCATCCAGGCGGCCACCAACCAGGTGTCGGTGATTTTCGCCGGCCCCAACCCCTCGGTGATCGGCGGCGTCATCACGATGACGGTGGAGGGCGACACCGGCACGATCGGCAACGCGCCCGGCCCCAACGGGCCGCTCTCGTTCACGCCCGCGTCCTATACCAACTGGAATGCCAGCGCCTACGAGCTCTTCGCCACCAACGTGAGCTTCTCGGGAGGCAACTCCGGCAGCTTCGACAACCAGCTCTTCTTCGGCTCGCTCACCGGCGGCTCTGCCACCCACTACATCGCCACGTACTACTTCCGTGCCGTGCTGCGCACGCTCGCGCTGCGCGACTTCGCGCGT
>JBDTXQ010000181.1:0-5884 GCA_040006115.1 Usitatibacter sp. | reverse complement strand
ACCCACGACCCCCTGGTTCGTAGCCAGGTACTCTATCCATCTGAGCTACGGGCGCAAAAGAGGTGGAATTATAGCGGTTTTTCCCGTAATTTCGAAGCTCCATGGCCTCCCCGCTCCTCGCCCAGCGCCTCGCATCGAAGAAGCTCACCGTGGCCCCCGGCGTCCACGACATGGTTTCGCTGCGGCTCGCGAACACGTTCGGCTTCGATGCGCTCTACATGACCGGGTTCGGCGCGGTCGCATCCTACCTCGGCCTTCCCGACGCGGGGCTCGCGACCTACACGGACATGGTGAGCCGCGTGAAGCAGATGGCCTCGATGGCCGCGGCGCCGCTCATCGCCGATGGCGACACGGGCTACGGTGGATTGCTCAACGTTCGCCACACGGTGCGCGGCTACGAGGAGGCCGGAGCTTCCGCGATCCAGCTCGAGGACCAGGAGTTTCCGAAGAAGTGCGGGCACACGCCGGGTCGGCGCGTGATCCCGATGGACGACATGGTTAAGAAGATCCGGGTGGCTGTGGAGGCGCGCTCGTCCCGCGACTTCCTCGTCATCGCGCGCACCGACGCGCGCACGTCGCTCGGCCTCGACGAGGCGTTGAAGCGGGGCGACGCGTACGCGAAGGCCGGCGCCGACGTGCTCTTCATCGAGTCTCCGGAGTCGGTGGAGGAGATGCGCACCATCGGCAAGCGATTCGCGCTGCCTTTGGTCGCGAACATGGTCGAGAAGGGCCGCACGCCGGTGCTGCCGCGCGCCGAGCTCGAATCGATCGGCTACCGGCTCGCGATCTTCCCGGTGAGCGCGCTGCTGGCCGCGGTGAAGGCGATGGGCGGCGTTTACGCGCACATCAAGGAGACGGGTTCCTCGAAGGACGTTCCCGTGCCGCTCGAGGATTTCGGCGAGCTCACGAAGATGATGGGCTTCGAGGACGTGTGGGAATTCGACAAACGGCACGCGGAGTGAGGAGAGAATCCATGTTAACGAGACTTGCTGCGGCCGTTGCCGTGCTGGCTGCGACCACGGCGCTTGCGCAGTATCCCGACAAGCCGATCCGCCTCATCGTGCCCTTCGCGGCGGGCGGCGTGACGGACACGAGCGGGCGCGTGATCGCCGAGGCGCTCTCGCGGCGCCTGGGACAACCGATCGTGATCGAGAACAAACCCGGCGCTTCCGGCAACATCGGCACGCAGATGGTGGTGAACGCGGCGCCCGACGGCTATACGCTGGTGCTCGGCTTCGACGGCACGCTCGTGATCAATCCTCACGTGTTCGCGAACTTCCCCTTCGACGTGACGAAGGAGCTGGCCCCCGTCGGCAAGATCGGCGACGCCACGTTGATCCTGGTGGCGCATCCCTCGTTCCCGCCGAAGACGCTGCAGGAATTGATCGCGTATTCGAAGAAGCAGCCGAACGGCGTCTCCTACGGGACGTCGGGCGTCGGCGGCACGCCGCATATCGCGGCCGAGCTCCTGAAGATTCGCACCGGGGCGAACCTCACGCACATTCCCTACAAGGGCGGCGGGCAGGCGATGACCGATGCGCTCGGCGGAAATGTGCCGCTGGTCTATACCGCGGTCGCAGGCGCGCTGACGCACGTGAAGGCCGGGCGCCTCGTGCCGATCGCGGTGTCGAGCGCCAAGCGCTCGCCCTCGATGCCCGACGTGCCGACCTTCATCGAGTCCGGCGTGCCCGATTTCGAGGCGAGCTCGTGGGTGGCCGTGCTCGCGCCCGCCAAGACGCCGCGCGCCATCGTCGACAAGCTCAACCGCGAGCTGAACGCCGTGCTGACAAGCCCCGAGACCGTCGAGAAGCTCGCGACCCTCGGCATCGTCGCCACGCCCGGCACGCCCGAGCAGCTCGCCGCGCAGATCCGCACCGACCTCGCCAGGTACGGCGGCGTCGTCAAGGCCGCCAACATCAAGGCCGAATGAAAACCGGAAACCTACCAGCCGCCGAAGCGGTCCCACGTCTCCGCGACGCGCCCATCGCGGACCACGCGGTACTCGGCATGCTGGGCTGCGGTGGCGCAGGCGTGGTTGGGAAGGATGCGCAGCAACATTCCGACGGGATAGCGCGCGAAGTCGATCGCCCCCCCGTCGCGCCGCGCGACGATGCCGTGCTCCTGGTTCGCGTCGGACACGACTAGGTCGTCCACAGGGCGGCCCCACGCATCGCATACGAGGCCATAGCCCTGGTCCACCTTCTGCCGTGCGGTGCCCCGGTCGCGCGAGAGCGCCATCCAGCCCGCGTCCGTGAGGATCCAGTTCTTCTCGCGCTGGTGGCCGATGACCGACGCCAGCACCGAGATCGCGATGTCGTCCACCGCGCACACGCCCAGCCCCGCCATCACCAGGTCGTGGAACATGTAGACGCCGGTGCGCACCTCGGTCACGCCGGCGAACGACTCCGCGAAGATCGCGGTCGGCGTCGATCCCACGCTCACCACCGGGCAAGCGTGCCCGTGCGCGCGCAGCGCCTCAGCTGCGCCCACCACCGCCTCGCGCTCGCGCGCCGCCACCGCGCAGATCGCGTCCGTGCTGTCGCAGTTGTAGGAATCGCCCGCGTGGGTCATCACCCCGAGAAGCGATTCGGCGAGGACATCGGCCACTTCGAATAGCCGCGCATCACCGGGCGCGATTCCGGCGCGATGCCCGTCGCTGTCAATCTCCACGAGCGTCGGGATGCGCACGTCGGCCCTCGCGCTCGCATGCACGAGCGCCCGCGCCGCTTCGACGCTGTCGACGATCGCGCTCACGCGCGCGCCGCGCCGCTCGAGCTCCGCGAGCCGCGGCACTTTCGCCGGCACCATGCCGACCGCGTAAAGGATGTCGCGAAAGCCGTGGTCGAAGAAGTATTCCGCCTCGCGGATCGTGGAGACGGTGATCGCGCCCTGGGGCGCGCCCAATGCAATCTGCGTGACCTCGACGCTCTTCGCCGTCTTCACGTGGGGGCGCAGCACGACGCCGTGCCCTTGCACGCGCTCCCGCATGCGCCTGCAATTGCGCTCGACCTTGGCGGCATCGAGTATCAGCGCAGGGGTATTGATCTCCGCGAACATCGCGCCACTATAAACGACCGGCGACCTTGCTCCGGAACTGTGATCGGAAAAGCGCTTCGCCGCCCTGTGCAGGATGGCGGATATAGCCCGCGCAGTCGATCGTCTCCCAGCGCGCGAGGGCGTCCTCGGCAACCTTGCCCACGGCGAACACCTGCAGCTTGCGCGGAAAGCAGCGCATCAGCGCTTCCATCACTGCGCGCCCCTGGGCAACCTCGGGCAGGCGCGGCTTGCGGTTGCTCGAGGGGCCGCACGGTCCCTTGCCAGACGCGCCCTCGTCGGCGAGATAGGGGTGCCATGGGAAGGCGTTCCACAACACGACCTCGAAGGGCTTGCCGGCGCGCTCGATCTCGCTCCAGATCACCGCGGCGCTCCTCTCGCGCTGCGGCTTCAGCTCGGCGTCGCGGCTGGTGAGCTCGAGCGTGCGGCGCGCGACCAGGGCGGGCATCTGGGTGAGCTCGGTCTCCGAGCAGAACGCGATGCCGGTGAAGCGGCAGCCGCGATGGCTGGGCGCCTCGCCAAGCAGCATCACCCGAGCGTGGTTGCGGCGCGCTTCGATGTACGAGCCCATGTTGTCGCGCCTCAGGCGCGGCATGTCGCGGCGCGGCGCTCGGTCGCGCTCGTCGCTGTCGCTCCACGGGTTGAAGACGCATTGGGCTTGGGCCGGGCCCGCCTCGAGGAGGTCGATGAATTGCGCCGCGGCTTCCGCGCTCATTTTCGTTGGGGTCGTCCGGTTCTTGCGGTAAATTACGCTCTCGTCCCGCGGAGAATACATGAACGGATTTCGGATGCTCGCGGCTCTCGCCCTCGCGGCGGCGTGCCCTGCCCTCTCGCAATACCCCGCGAAGCCGGTGAAGATCGTGGTCGCCTTCACCGCGGGCGGCACCACCGACATCATGGCGCGAACCCTCGCGCAGCGCCTCTCGGATCGCTTCAGGCAACCCTTCGTGATCGAGAACAAGCCCGGCGCGGGCGGCAACCTCGGCACCGAGGTCGTGTGCCGTGCCCCTGCGGACGGCTATACGCTCATCGTGAATTCCGTGGGGCCGATGGCGGTGAATCCCACGCTTTACAAGAATCTCGGGTGCAATCCGCTCACGGAGCTGGTTCCCGTCGCGCAGATCTCCGAGGTGCCCAACGTCCTCGTGGTGCCGGCGTCGCTCAAGATCGCGACGATGGAGCAGTTCCTCGTGTATGCGAGATCGCGCCGCGGCGACCTAAACTACGGCTCGACGGGGATCGGCACCTCGTCGCACCTCTCGAGCTTCATGCTCGCCTCGCGCGCGGGTTTCGCCGCAACCCACATTCCGTACAAGGGCGCCGAGGTGCTGAAGGACCTCCTCGCCGGGCGCCTGCAATTCATGTTCGCGACCATTCCCTCCGTGATCGCCCACATCAAGTCCGGATCGCTCGTCGCGCTGGCGGTGAGCAGCGTGAAGCGCTCGCGCTCGATGCCGGACGTGCCCACGGTCGCCGAGTCGGGATTCCCTGGGTTCGAGGCGGGCTCGTGGTTCGGCATCTTCGCGCCGCGCGGCACGCCCGCCGAGGTGATCGCCACCCTCAACAAGGCGACCAACGAGATCCTCGCCGAGAAGGCGATCGAGGCGCGCATGGTGGAGGAAGGCGCGGATCCAAGCGGCGGCACGCCCGAGAAATTCGGCGCGTTCGTGAGGAGCGAGCACGAGAAGTGGCGCACAGTCGTGCGCGAGTCCGGCGCAGTCGTCGACTAAACCAGCCTGTCCCTTTTTGCCAGTGACGGGAAGAGCCGGATCCACAGGCCAACGACCACCAAAGTCCCCACGCCGCCGAGGATCACGGAGCCGATCGGCCCCAGCCACGCGGCGGTCGCGCCCGCGCGAAATTCGCCCAGCTGGTTGCTGGTGCTGATGAAGGTCGCGTTCACCGCGCTCACCCGGCCGCGCATCTCGTCGGGCGTCTCGATCTGCACCAGCGTCTGGCGCACCACCACGCTCACCATGTCGGCGGCGCCGCTCACCGCGAGTGCGACCATCGAGAGGAAGAAGTCGCGCGAGAAAGCGAACACGAGGATGGCCGCGCCATAGATCGCCACCGATGCGAAGAGCGTGCGCCCCACCCTGCGCTCGAGCGGACGGCGCGCGATCCACGCGGCGAGCACGAGGGCCCCCACCGCGGGCGCCGCGCGCAGCAGCCCCAGGCCCCATGGGCCCGTCTGCAGGATGTCGCGCGCGTAGATCGGCAGCAGCGCCGTGGCCCCGCCCAGCACCACCGCGAAGAGGTCGAGCGAGATCGCCCCCAGCACCACGGGCTTGCGGAAGATGAACCCGAAGCCCGCAAACATCGACGCGAAGGTCGCCGCCTTGCCTCGCGTGAGCGGCACGCGATGGATCGAGAGCACGCAAACGATCGACGCCACGAGGAGGGCGACGCACAGGCCATAGGCCCATTGGGGGCCGAGCGCGTAGATGAAGCCGCCCAAGGCGGGGCCCGCGACCACCGCCACCTTCATCACCGCGGAGCTCAGCGCCATCGCTCGCGGCAATTGGCCCGAGGGCACCAGCGCGGGAACGATGGCCTGCTGCGCCGGCGTGAGCAATGCGCGTGCGAGGCCGAGGAGCACGCTCACGCCAAGGATGAGGTCCCTGCCGACCCAGTGGCCGACGCTTCCCCATGCGAGGAGCGCCGCCGCCACCAGCATCACCGCGACCGCGGCGCTGATGACGCGGCGTCGGTCGACGCGATCGGCGAGCTGGCCCGAAGGGATCGTGAATGCCACGGTGGGAATGAACTGCAGCAGGCCGACGAGCCCGAGGTCCCACGCGCTGCCGGTGAGGTCGTACATCTGCCAGCC
>JBDTXQ010000180.1:0-5915 GCA_040006115.1 Usitatibacter sp. | reverse complement strand
GGCTGGAAGCCCTCGTTGTTCTCGCGCACGATGATGAGGTCGATGTCGTCGTGCAGGCAGCCGATGCCGGGATAGGAGCGCGTCGGGCGCACGTTGGCGAAAAGGTCGAAGCGCTTCCTCAGGATCGGGTGCGGGTTGATCGCTTCCGCCACTTTCGGGTAGGCGCGGTGGCCGATCGGACCCAGGATCCAGCCATCGAGGGTCGGCAGCGTGTCGAGGGTCTCCTTCGGCAGCGTCGAGCCGTGCGTGTCGAGCGCGCGGCGTCCGATCGGCAGCGGCCGCCACTCGATCTCGAGCCCGTGCTTCTTGGCAGCGGCGCGCGCAACATCCACCGCGGCGGGCACGATCTCGTGCCCGATGTCGTCGCCTTCGAGGATTCCGATCTTCATGGCCCGCATCATACAAAACCCGTCGTGCGAGAACGAGCGGCCCAGCTCGTGGCAATATCTCACGCATCGACCAGCGCGTCACTCTCCCCGGGATCTCCCTCCCCATCCATTGATGAAACGATTCTTCGCGGCAACGGCGGCCCTGGCGCTTACCGCGCTCACGGCGGCGGCGCAGTATCCGACAAGGCCCATCAAACTCATCGTGCCGCTCGCCGCCGCGGGCACCGGCGACACGCTCTCGCGCACCGTGGGCGAGGAGATGGGCAGGATCCTCGGCCAGCCGGTGGTGATCGACAATCGCCCCGGCGCAGGCGGCCTGGTCGGCACCGAGCTGGTCGCCGTGGCTCCCGCCGACGGCTACACGCTCCTGGCAGTGAGCCCGTCGCACGTCATCAATCCCGCGCTCTATTCGAACACCAAGACCTACGACGCGCTGAAGAGTTTCGAGCCCATCACGGTGCTCGCCAACACGCACCAGGTCATCGTGGCGCACCCGTCCGTCGAGGCGAAGACGCTGAAGGAGCTCATCGACTACGCGAAGAAGAATCCGGGCAAGCTCAATTACGGCTCGGCGGGGACAGGGTCGGCCACGCACCTGAACATGGAGCTCTTCAAGTCCATGGCTGGAGTGGACATCGTGCATGTCCCGTACAAGGGCAGCACCCAGGCGCGCAACGACGTGCTCGCGGGCCAGGTGCAGCTCGCCATGGACGGCCTCCTGCCGTTGCAGCCGCTCATCAAGGACGGGCGCCTCAAGGCCCTTGCCCTCACCAGCAGCCATCGCGCGAAGAGCAATCCGGAGATTCCCACCATCGCCGAGGCGGGCGTGCCGGGCTACGCATCCGATACCTGGTACGGGCTCCTGGTGCCCGCGGGAACACCGAAGGAAGTGATCGCCACGCTGAACGCCGCTGCCGTCAAGGCGCTCAACACGCCGGCCGTGCGCGCGCGGCTGGAGAAGCTGGGCGCCGAGCCCGTCGGCAACTCGCCCGAGGATTTCCGCAAGCTCCTAGAGAGCGAGCGCAAGCTCTGGGCCAAGGTTGTCAAGGAATCTGGCGCGAAAGTGGAATGATGAAACGTGCCTCGACGCGGCTTCGCGAGCTGATCGCTCGCGGCCCCACCCTCTATGTTCCCGGCTGTTACAACGCCATGAGCGCGCGCGTTCTGGAGAGCGCGGGCTTCGACGCGATCTACATGACGGGCTATGGCACTTCGCTCTCCCTCACCGGCCTGCCGGACGTGGGGCTCACCTCGATGAGCGAGATGGTCGCCAACGCGCGCTACATCGCCTCCGCCGTGAAGGTCCCGCTCATCGCCGACGCGGACACCGGCTTCGGCAACGCTATCAACGTGATCCGCACAGTGCGCGAGTACATCGGCGCTGGCGTGGCGGGCATCCACCTCGAGGACCAGGTGAGCCCGAAGCGCTGCGGCCACGTCGCCGGGCGCCTGGTGATCCCGATGGAGGAAGCGGTAGGCAAGATCCGCGCGGCCGCCGACACTCGTGCGGGCCTCGATCCCGATTTCGTCCTCATCGCGCGCACCGACGCGCGCGGGGCCTCGGGCGGCTGCCTCGACGAAGCGATCCGCCGCGCCAACGCCTTCCTCGCCGCGGGAGCCGACCTCGCGTTCGTGGAGGGGCCGACCTCGGCCGACGAGGTGCGGCGCGTCTGCACGGAAGTGAAGGGACCGGTCTTCTACAACATGACGGGCGTCTCGCCCCGCTTCACCCTGGAGGAGATGCGCGCGCTCGGAATATCGGTCTGCATCTCGCCCAATGCGATGCTGAGGAGCGCGCTCGGCGCGATGCACGACCTCGCGAAGGAGATGCGCGCCGACGGTCCCGAGGCGGAGACCCGCTTCATGGAGCACTTCAAGAAGCATCCGCTCGGCGACCTGCACACCTTCGCGGGATTCGATCAGGTGCGCGCCTGGGAGAAGGAATACCTCGGCGAGGAGGCGATGAAGAAGTACGCCGATTCGGTGGGGCACGTTCCCAAGTAGAGATGAGCCGCACGCTCTACGAGAAGATCTGGGCCGCGCACGAAGTGGCGCAAGGCCCGGGCGGGCGAACGCTTCTCTACATCGACCGCCACCTTCTGCACGATGGCAGCTTCCACGCGTTCGAGGCGCTTCGGAATGCAGGGCGCCGCGTGCGCCGGCCGGATGCTTGCTTCGCCACGCCCGATCACTACGTTCCCACCGTCGGGCGCGACAACATCGCCAACCCGGAGCTGCGCGAAAAGGTGGAGACGCTCGCCGCCAACGCGAAGGCCGCGCGCATCACGATCTTCCCGGTGGACGACGAGCGCCAGGGCATCGTCCACGTGATCGGCCCGGAGCAGGGCATCACGCAGCCCGGCATCACGCTTGTGTGCGGCGACTCGCACACCTCGACCCACGGAGCGCTCGGCGCGCTCGCCTTCGGCATCGGCGCCTCCGAAGTCGCGCACGTGCTCGCCACCCAGACGCTGTGGCAGCGCCAGGCGAAAACCCTGCGCGTCACCATCGACGGCGTGCTCGGCGCGGGCGTGCACTCGAAGGACCTGGTCCTCGCCCTCATCGCGAAGATCGGCGCCTTTGGCGGCACCGGTTACGCGCTCGAATACGCGGGGAGCGCCATCCGCGCACTCTCGATCGAGGCGCGCATGACGGTGTGCAACATGTCGATCGAGGCGGGCGCGCGCAGCGGCCTGGTCGCCCCGGACGACACAACCTTCGAATACCTCGCGGGCAGGCCCTATTCGCCGAAGGGCGCCGATTGGGATCGCGCGCTGGCACGCTGGCGCGCGCTGCCCTCCGATCCCGGCGCGCGCTTCGACCGCGAGGAGGCTCTCGACGCCTGCGCCGTCGAGCCCATGGCGACATGGGGCACGAGCCCCGAGCACGGCGTGGGGGTCACCGGCGTGGTGCCGGATCCGGCGCAAGAGGCCGACGCGACGCGCCGCGGCAGCATGGAGCAGGCGTTGCGCTACATGGACCTCGCGCCCGGGCAGGCGATCGAGGGCCTCGGGATCGACCGTGTCTTCATCGGCTCCTGCACCAATAGCCGGCTCGAGGACCTGCGCATCGCGGCGGGTGTCGTGCGCGGGCGCAAGGCGGTGGTGCCTGCCATGGTGTCGCCGGGCTCGGGGCTGGTGAAGCGCGCGGCCGAGGCCGAGGGGCTCGATCGCATCTTCCGAGACGCGGGATTCGAGTGGCGCGACCCCGGCTGCTCCATGTGCGTGGGCATGAACGGCGACCTCGTCGCGGCGGGGGAACGCTGCGCATCGACCTCGAATCGCAACTTCGAGGGCCGGCAGGGGAAGGGCGCGCGCACGCACCTCATGAGCCCAGCGATGGCCGCCGCCGCGGCGGTCACGGGGCGCGTGACGGACGTGAGGAAACTCTCGTGACCCCCTTCACGACCCTTACCGCGGTCGCAGTGCCCCTCGACATGGTCAACGTCGACACCGACCGCATCGTGCCGGCGCGCTTCCTGCGCCAGCCGCGCTCGGCCGGCTACGAGAACTTCCTTTTCCACGACCTGCGCGAAAAGGATGCCGGCTTCATCCTCGACCGGCCTGAGTACGCCGGCGCGCGGATCCTGGTCGCCGCCGAGAATTTCGGCTGCGGCTCGTCGCGCGAAGCGGCGGTGTGGGCGTTGGCGGGAGCGGGGTTTCGCGCATGGATCGCCCCCTCGTTCGGCGACATCTTCCTCGAGAACTCCTTCAAGAACGGCGCGCTCGCCATCGTGCTGCCGCTCGAAAAGGTCGCGCGGATTCGCGAGGAGCTCGCGCGCACGCCCGGCACCGAGCTCACCATCGACCTCGCCACGCAGACCGTGAGCCTTGCCGGGCGAGGCCCCGAGCGATTCGAGATCGACCCCTTCCGCAAGGAGTGCCTGCAGGCCGGAATCGACGAGATCGAGCTGACGCTGCGATATGCGGACGCCATCGGCGCCTACGAGGGGCGCCAGCGCGAGGACACCCCGTGGCTTTTCCCCGATTGACGCGGCGCACCAAATAGCTCCATTGGGCCCTTGACAGCGGCTATGTTGCAGTGCAACAATAGCCCTACCGACTGATCCCATCCCCCAAGGACCCACGCCATGTTCAAGATCGACCAGTTCGCCGCAGCCAACGAAGCCGCGATCGAGCAATTCGCCTACTTCGCCAAGCTCTCGCTCGGCAACATCGAGAAGTTCACGGAGCTCGGCCTCGGCGCTGCTCGTGAATCCGTGACCCAGGCCACCCGCCACGCGCAGTCGCTCGCCAGCGCCCGTGACGTGAACGAGGCCCTCGCCATCAATTCCGCCGCCGTCGAGCCCGCCCTCAAGCGCGCCTACGCCTACTCGCGCACCGCCTACGAAACCGCCGCCGCTTCGAACGACGAAGTGAAGAAGGTCCTCGAGCAGAACGCCGCGCAACTGAACAAAGCCGCGATCGCCGCGCTGGAAGAGGCGCTCAAGTACGCGCCGGCCGGCAGCGAGACCGTGGTCGGCAACCTGAAGACCGCGATCGCCGCGGCCCAGAGCGCCTACAACAACATGACTTCGATCAACAGGCAGCTCTACGACACCGTCGAGCAGAATGTCGCCACCGCGCAAGCGGCAGCCACGCGCACCGTCAAGAAAACAACCAAGCGCAAGTAACTCCTGGCGGTCCCGCGCGAGCGGGAATCCAGTTCCAAGGCCCCCGGCTCACCCCGGGGGCTTTTCCGTTGGCGATGCCGTATCATTTCCCCATGAAAATCATCGGCATCGCCGGCTACAGCGGAAGCGGCAAGACGACCCTCATCGAGAAGCTGATCCCGGTCCTCGTGGCCGAGGGACTGCGCGTCTCGCTGGTGAAGCACGCGCACCACGAATTCGACGTGGACCAGCCCGGCAAGGACTCGTATCGCCATCGCCATGCGGGCTG
Source organism: Usitatibacter sp. (assembly GCA_040006115.1). Classification (GTDB taxonomy): domain Bacteria; phylum Pseudomonadota; class Gammaproteobacteria; order Burkholderiales; family Usitatibacteraceae; genus Usitatibacter. The sequence continues at coordinate 625 of JBDTXQ010000180.1, read as the reverse complement.
CACGGAAGTGCTGGTGAGCTCGTCGAAGCGCTGGGCTCTCATGCGCGAGCTGCGCGGCGACGCTGAGCCTTCGCTGGACGAGCAGCTGGAGCACCTCTCGGCCTGCGACCTGGTGATCGTCGAGGGCTACAAGAGCGAGCCGATCGCCAAGGTCGAGGTGCACCGCCGCGCGAGCCATACGCCGTACCTATTTCCCGACGATCCGCACGTGGTGGCGATCGCGACCGACGAGCCCGTCGATAGCAAGCTTCCCCAGCTCGACCTCGACGATGCCGAGGGCGTGGCGCGCTTCATCCTTCGGCACCTCGGATTGAACCGCGCGCGCCTGGTGCGCTAAGCGCCGTGGTGACGCTTCTCTACTTCGCAAGCCTGCGCGAAAGCGTGGGATGCTCGCGCGAGGAGATCGCCCTTTCTTCGGGAAATTCCACGGTGTCTTCGCTCGTCGAGCAGCTGCGCTCGCGCGACGCCCGCTGGACCACGGCCTTCGCGCCGGGCAAGAGCTGGCGCGTCGCGGTGAACCAGCGCATGGCCGATCTCGCGACGCCCGTGAAGCCCGGCGACGAGATCGCGTTCTTTCCGCCGGTGACGGGAGGCTAGGGTGCCGACGGTGCGCGTGCAGGAGGCG
>JBDTXQ010000179.1:0-5931 GCA_040006115.1 Usitatibacter sp. | reverse complement strand
GAGCTCGAGTACTACGCCTCGCTGCGCGCCTCGCTCGGCATCGACCTCGACGACGACGCCTGGGCCGACGGGTGGGGCGCCATCTTCGGCGAAGAGATCACGCCTACCGTGGAGCTCATCGAGCGGGTGAAGGATCGCGTGCCGGTCTACGCGTTCTCCAACTCGAACGTCGCGCACCAACGGGTGTGGTCGCGGCGCTTCGCGCGCGCCATCGCCAGCTTTCGCGAAGTGTTCGTCTCGTCATCGCTGGGCCTGCGCAAGCCCGAGCGCGAAGCATTCGACCGGATCGCGCGGGAGATCGGCATGCCAGCGTCCGACATCCTCTTTTTCGACGACACGCTCGAGAATGTCGAGGGCGCACGTGCCGCGGGCTTGCGCGCGGTGCACGTGAAAGGGCCGCAGGACGTCCGCGAGGCACTGCGGCCCTGGCTCTAGCCGTGTCCACTACAACCGGCCGATGCGCCAGCGCATTCCTACGATACCGCCCTCCCGGCTACGCGCGTGTCGTCGTAGTCCCACAGCTCTGGTCCCATGCGACTAGGCGGGGGCCGCGTGCGTTCGCGCGTGGCTTCTTGCGCCGGTGAGAAAGTGGGCTCATGAACTCGACCCGTTTCCTCGCCGCCGCGCTGCTCTGCGCCGCAGCCACCACCGCCCCCGCCGCAGTGCTCTACAAATCGATGGGCGCCAACGGCACCATGGAATTCTCCGACGTGCCTCCCGACAATAGGCGGAACGTCGAGCGAATACCCATTCCGGACGGATCGTCCGCGCGCGCCGGCTCGCCGGTCGTGGCGTCCGGCCCCTCGCGCGACGAGCAGCTGCGTGAGACCGACGACGCGGTCGCGCGCGCGAATGCGCAGCTCGATCTCGCCGAGCACGCGCTCGCCGAGGCACGCCGCGCGGTGGCGGGTGAGCATGCCGACGCGCTGCGCATGGTCTCGACGCGCGCGAGCCGCGCGGACGAGGATCGCCTCGCGTTCTACAAGAGGGACGTGCTGCTCGCGCGCCAGGCGCTGCTCGAGGTGTTGAAGGAGAAGCGCAAGGCGGTGGTGCCGCCGACCGTCACGGCGTCCAACGAGTGGACGGCCTTCAACCCAGGATCCCGTCAGTAATCCGCAGGCCCCGCCCCATGCGGGCGGCGAGCGCTGGGTCGTGGGTCACCATCACGAAAGCCGCGTTATGGCGGCGGTTCAGCTCAACGATGAGGTCGAACACCTTGGCCGCGTTCTCGCGATCGAGGTTGCCGGTGGGCTCGTCAGCGAGCACGCACGCGGGCTCGGTCACCAGAGCGCGCGCGACAGCGACGCGCTGGCGTTCGCCTCCCGAGAGCTCCCCCGGGCGATGGGCGAGGCGGTGTCCGAGTCCTACCTCCTGCAGCATCGCGGTCGCTCGCTCGCGTGCCACCTTTTCATCCACGCGCCGGATGGTGAGCGGCATGGCGACGTTCTCGAGCGCGGAAAATTCCGGCAGCAGGTGGTGGAACTGGTAGACGAAGCCGAGCGCCTCGTTGCGCAGCAGCCCCTGCGCGGTCGGGGGCAGCGCGAAGAGATCCTGCCCGAGGAGCGCCACGGTGCCGGCGCTTGGCCGGTCGAGGCCGCCCAGCAGGTGCAGGAGCGTGCTCTTGCCCGAGCCCGAGGCGCCCACGATGGCGACCGACTCGCCGCGCCGCACCTGCAGCGTCACGTCCTTCAGAACCGGCACGGCGACGTCGCCCATGCCATAGGTTTTCGACAGTCCCCTGCATTCGAGGACCAGGCTCGCGTCGGCGGCAGGCAGGCGAGCGTCACTCATAGCGAAGCGCTTCTGCGGGATTCACACGCGCGGCGCGCCAGCTCGGGTAGAGCGTCGCCACGAATGAAAGCACCAGAGAGATCACCGCGGTCCACACCACGTCGACCCAGTGCAGGTCCGAGGGCAGCTCGCTGATGTAGTAGACCTCGCGAGACAGGATCTGGAAGTTGAAGATGCGCTCGATCGCCGGCACCACGACGTCGATGTTGAACGCGGTGACGATGCCGGTCGCGACTCCGAGCACGGTGCCCACCATGCCGATGATCACGCCCTGCACCATGAAGATCTTCATGATGCTGGCCGGGGAGGCGCCGAGCGTGCGCAGGATGGCGATGTCCGGGTGCTTGTCGGTCACCACCATCACCAGCGTCGACACCAGGTTGAACGCCGCGACCGCGATGATGAGCGTGAGGATGATGAACATCATGCGTTTCTCGATCTGGATCGCGCGGAAGTAGTTGACGTTCTGCTGGGTCCAGTCGGAGAGGGAGACGTCGGAAGTAACGAGCCTCGCGAGCTCGCGCGTGACCGCGGGCGCGCGATCGGTGTCGCTCACCTTGAGGCGGATGCCGCTCACCGCCGAGCCCATGCGGTAGAGAACCTGCGCGTCCTGCATGTTCACCAGCGCGAGGGCGTTGTCGAACTCGCTGTGGTCCATGGAGAAGATGCCGGCGACGGTGAACTGCTTCAGGCGCGGCATGAGGCCCGCGGGCGTGACCTGCCCCTGCGGCGAGATCAACGTCACGCGGTCGCCGACGTTCAGGTGCAGCGCGCGCGCGACGCCGATACCGAGCGCGATGCCGAACTCGCCGGGGCGAAGGTCGGCGAGCTTGCCCGCCTTCATGTTGGCGCCGAAGTCCGCGACCGTGTTTTCGAGCTCCGGGACCACGCCGCGCACGAAGACGCCGCGCACCGTGCCGCCGGTGGAGAGCAAGCCCTGCGCGTTCACGAAGGGGGCGGCGGCCACGACTTCCGGATGGCGCTTCACGCCGGCGGCGAGGCCCTGCCAGTCGGCGATGCCGCCCTCCCCGCCGAGGATCTGGATGTGCGCCGCGGCGCCGAGGATGCGCGCGCGGATCTCCTTCTCGAAGCCGTTCATCACCGACATCACGCTGATCAGCGCCCAGATGCCGAGCGCGATGCCGATGATCGAGATGAACGAGATGAAGGAGATGAAGTGGGTGCGGCGCTTGGCGCGGGTATAGCGCAGGCCGACGTAAAGCTCGTAGGGTCGCAAGGGCGGTCTAATGACGGTCGGATACCCATTCTCGCATGCTGGCACCGGTCCCCGGCATCTCGTGCGTAGCCCATAATTCGTACCTGACACGACTTTCGCCTCATGCCGCTCGACCTCGTCGTACCCGACCTCATTGCGCCTGCCGATGCCCCGGCACGCCTGCGCGCCGTGCGGCTGCCCGCGCTCGAGCGCTGGCTCGCGCGAGCGCATGTCGCGCGCGTGCCCTTCGAGGGCCCGGCCGGCTGGCTCGCGGCCGAGTACGCGCTGCCGCAGCCCGCGCCCATCGCCGCGATCTCGCTCGCGGGAGAGGGAGAGGCGCGCGACGGCGCGTGGCTTCGCGCCGATCCCGTGCACCTGCGCATCGACGACGACGCGCTCGCGCTGCACGACGCCGCGATCCTCGGCCTCGACCGCGGCGAGGCGACGGCGCTCGTCGCCGCGTTGCAATCCCATTTCGCGGGCGATGGGCTGGAGTTCATCGCGGCCGCGCCCGATCGCTGGTACGTGCGCGCTCCTGCTGGCGACCTGCCGCGCACCACGCCGCTCTGGAGGGCGTTCGGGCGCAACGTTTTCGGGCTCCTCCCGGTGGGCGCGGGCCGCTTCAACTGGAGCTCGGCGCTCACCGAGGCGCAGATGACGCTCGGCGCCCACGCGGTGAATGCGCGGCGCGAGGAGGAAGGCAAGCCCGCAGTGAACAGCATCTGGCTGTGGGGAGAAGGCGAAGCACCGCCCTCGATCGCGAAGCGTTATGGGCTGGTACACGCCGACGATGCTTTCGCGCGCGGCCTGGGGACTGTCTCCGGCGCCGAGGTGCGATCGCTGCCGAAGAGTTTGGGCGACGTGGACCTCGTGACCGAAGGCGCCCACGTGCTGGTCGTCGTCGACACGCTCACCGCGCCGCTGCGCCGCGCCGACGAAGCGCAGCGGCTGGCCGAGGCCGCCGCGCTCGACGAGCACTGGTTCGCGCACCTGGGAGAGGCGATCGCGCGCTTCGGCTCGGTCCGCGTGATCCTTCCCTTCGAGGCAGGGACGCGCGTGGCGACGCTCTCCGGCGCCTCGCGCTGGCGCCTGTTCCGCGCGAGGAAGCCCCTCGCCTCCCATGCCTGACATCGTCGAGCGCGCGATCGACACGGAAGCCGTCGCGAGGCTCACCGCCGCGGGCTGCGACCCGCGACTCGCGCGGCTCTTCGCGGCGCGCGGCGCGGCCTCGATGGAGGAGCTCGCCACCACGCTGAAATCCCTGGTGCTGCCCGACCGCCTGCACCACGTGGGCGACGCGGCGCGCCTGCTCGCCGACGCGATCGAAGCGAGGCAGCGCCTGCTCATCGTCGCCGACTACGACGCCGACGGGGCGACCGCGTGCGCGGTGGGCGTGAAGGCGCTGCGCGCGATGGGCGCCGCGGTCGACTACCTCGTGCCCAACCGATTCGAACACGGCTACGGCCTCACCCCGGAGATCGTGCGCGAGGCCGTGGCGCGCAACCCGGCGATCCTCATCACGGTCGACAACGGCATCGCGGCGGTGGAAGGCATCGCGGAGGCGAACCGCCTCGGCATGCGGGTGCTCGTGACCGACCATCACCTGCCCGGCGCCGAGGTCCCCGACGCCGCGTGCATCGTGAATCCCAACCAGGCGGGCTGCGGCTTCCCGAGCAAGAACCTAGCGGGCGTCGGCGTGATCTTTTACGTGATGCTGCAGCTGCGCGCGGAGCTGCGCGCGCGGGGCGCCTTCGGCGCGACGCGTCCCGAGCCCAACCTCGCGGAGCTCCTCGACCTGGTGGCGCTCGGCACCGTCGCCGACGTGGTGAAGCTCGACGCCAACAACCGGATCCTCGTGTCCCAGGGCCTCGCGCGCATCCGCGCCGGCAAGGCGAGCGCGGGCATCGCCGCATTGCTGGAAATCGCCGGACGCTCGGCGCCCATGGCGACCGCCTACGACCTGGGCTTCGCGGTGGGCCCGCGCCTGAACGCCGCGGGACGCCTGAAGGACATGTCGCTCGGCATCGAGTGCCTTCTTGCCCAGGACCCCGCGCGCGCCCTCGACCTCGCGACGAAGCTCGACCGGCTGAACCGCGAGCGCCGCGAGATCGAGGCCGGCATGCAGGAGTCGGCCCTCGACATGGTCGCCGCGGTCGAGGCCGGCGACGCGTACACGCTCTCGATCCACCGCGCCGAATGGCACACGGGCGTCGTGGGACTGCTCGCCTCGCGCCTGAAGGATCGTTTTCATCGTCCGGTGTTCGCGTTCGCGGCCGAGAGCGATGCGCGGCTGAAGGGCTCGGGCCGCTCGATCCCGGGGCTGCACCTGCGCGATGCATTGGATCTTGTCGACAAGCGCGCGCCCGGTCTCATCGAGCGCTTCGGCGGCCACGCGGCCGCGGCGGGGCTCACGCTGCGCGCGGGAGCGCTGGAGGAATTCCGCGCGGCCTTCGAGAAAGTGGCGCGCGAGCGGCTCGGCGCCGCCGACCTCGCGCAGCGCATCGAGACCGACGGCGAGCTCGCCCCCGCGGACATCACCGTGGACTTCGCGCAGATGCTGCGCGGGCAGGTCTGGGGGCAAGGCTTCCCCGAGCCGCGCTACACCGGGCGTTTCTCCGTGCAGTCGCAGCGCGTGGTGGGCGAGAAGCACATGAAGCTCTCGCTCGCCATGGGGTCGCGGCGCTTTGGCGCGATTCGCTTCGGCAGCGCCGAACCGGTCGCCGCCTCGATCAACGCCGTTTATCGCCTCGACGTGAACGAGTTCCACGGCACGCGCTCGCTGCAGCTGGTGGTCGAGCACCTCGCTGGTGCCACGGCACCGCTATAATCGCGTCCATGGAATCAGATCGCATCAACCTCATCGAAAACGCCCTCCAGGACCTCGCCGCGCGCTCCGCGGAGCTCCGGAGGTATCTTTGACTACG
>JBDTXQ010000178.1:0-5947 GCA_040006115.1 Usitatibacter sp. | reverse complement strand
TCCACCTGCGCGGCTACGCGCAGAAGCAGCCGAAGCAGGAATACAAGCGCGAGGCGTTCGAGCTGTTCGGCGCGATGCTCGATTCCATCAAGCGCGAGGTCACGCGCCACCTCCTCGCGGTGCAGGTGCGCTCCGAGGAAGAGGTTAAGGAGGCCGAGCGCAAGGCCGAGGAATCCGCCCACGCGCTGAAGAACGTGCAGTACCAGCATGCGGACTTCGCGCAGGCGCTCGCCGAGGAAGCCCCGCCGGCGGATCCTGCGAGCGGCGGGCCGGTCGCCGGCATGGCCCCGATCGCCGCGGCCGACGCGGTGCAGCCTTTCGTGCGCTCGACGCAGAAGGTCGGGCGCAACGACCCGTGCCCGTGCGGTTCGGGAAAGAAATTCAAGCAGTGCCACGGGCGACTCGCGTAGCCGGTAAAATCCCGGCTTTCCCCGGGATACAACAACAATGGCCGTCAATCTCGAGCCGCCGCGCCCCGAAGATCTGCTGAGCGTCTCCGGCGTGCGCCTCGGCGTTGCCCGCGCCCACATCAAGAAGCCCAATCGCAAGGACCTGCTGCTGGTTGCGCTCGATCCGGGAACGCGCGTGGCCGCGGTCTTCACGCGCAACCGCTTCGCGGCGGCGCCAGTGATCGTCTGCCGCGAGCATCTCGCCGACAAGGACCCGATCCGCGCGATCGTCGTGAATACCGGCGTCGCCAACGCGGGGACGGGCGAGGCCGGCATCGCCGACGCGCGTGCCACGTGCGTCGCGGTTGCGAGCGCGCTCGACATCGAGAATTCGCAGGTCCTGCCGCTCTCCACGGGCGTCATCATGGAGGCGCTTCCGCTGGAGCGCGTGAAGGCCGGCATTCCCGCGTGCGTCGAGGACCTCGCGCCGGGCAACTGGGCCTCGGCGGCCGAAGCCATCATGACTACGGATACCATCGCCAAGGCGGTGTCGCGCCAGGTGGTGATCGACGGCAGCTCCATCACCGTCACCGGCATGGCGAAGGGTGCGGGCATGATCGAGCCCAACATGGCGACGATGCTCGGCATCATCGCCACCGACGCGGCGGTGGGCGCGGACGCCCTGCGCGACCTCGCGCGCCACGCCGCCGCGCTGTCCTTCAACGCGATCACCATCGACGGCGACACGTCCACCAACGACACGCTCGTCCTCGCCGCCACCGGGCACGCGCGCAATCCCGAGATCATCGGCGAGGGCACGGCGGAGTTCGGCCGGCTCGCCGCGACCGTGATCGAGGTCGCGCAGCTCCTCGCGCAGGCCATCGTGCGCGACGGCGAGGGCGCCACCAAGTTCATCACCATCAACGTCGACGAGGGCGCCACGCGCGAGGAATGCATGCGCGTTGCCAAAGCCATCGCCCATTCGCCCCTGGTGAAGACGGCGTTCTTCGCCTCGGACCCGAACCTCGGGCGCATCCTCGCCGCGATCGGCAACGCGGGCATCGCCGACCTCGATCCCGGCCGCGTCGGCCTGCAGCTGGGCGACGTCACTGTGGTCGAGAAGGGCGCGCGCGCCGCGAGCTACACCGAGGAGCAGGGCAAGCGCGTCATGAACCAGCCGGAGATCTCGATGCGGGTGAACCTCGAGCGCGGCCTGGAATGTGCGACCGTGTGGACCTGCGACCTTTCCTACGACTACGTGAAGATCAACGCCGACTACCGCAGCTGATTGCGGCTGAGGAGGGGACCATGGCCGACCCGCGCAGCGCCACGCCGCAGCTCGAGAAGTACTACGCGAAGCGGGCCGCACGGTGCTCGAGGTCGCGTGCGGCACGGGCTACTGGACGCAGTTCATCGCGAAGACGGCTTCGAAAGTCCACGCGTGCGACATCAACGACGCCGTGCTCGAGATCGCGCGCGAGAAGCCGATCCCCCTGCACAGGGTCGAATTCTTCAAGGCCGACGCGGTGGCGCTCGACAACGTTCCCGCGGGCTGCGACGCGGCGTTCGCGGGCTTCTGGTGGTCGCACGTGAAGAAAAGCGGCATCGAGCGCTTCGTCGCCAACCTCGCCCAGCGCCTCGAGCCGGGCGCACTCGTGGGCATCCTCGACAACCGTTACGTCGAGGCCAGTTCCACCGCGATCTCGCGGCGCGACGCCGAAGGCAACACCTACCAGCAGAGGAAGATCGTCAGCGGCGACGAATACGAGGTGCTGAAAAACTTCCCCACGGCGGACGAGCTGCGCGCGGCGGTGGCGCCGGTCGCGCGCGAGGCTCACCTCGAATCGCTCACCTACTACTGGCTCCTGGTGTTCACCCTGAAATGACCGACGACTGGAAACGCATCGCCGATCGCCTCGACGCATTCCTCGCGCGCGTCGAGCGGCTCCTGCCTCCGGCCCCCGGGGAGCCCGACTGGAAGGCGGGCGCCGCGTATCGCTGGCGCAAGAACGCGCGCGGCGGGTATCTCGAGGCGGTGCGCCATCCGCACGCGATCCGCTTCGCGGACCTGAAGGACGTGGACGAGCAGAAGCGGCGCCTGCGCGAGAACACCGCGCAGTTCGTCGCCGGCCGGGCCGCCAACAACGTGCTCCTCACCGGCGCGCGCGGCACGGGGAAGAGCTCGCTCGTGAAGGCCGCCCTGAATGAGTTCGCCTCGAAGGGCCTGCGGCTGATCGAGGTCGACAAGCGCGACCTCGTGGACCTTCCGGACATCGTCGACCTGGTGGGCGAGCGCAAGGAGCGCTTCGTGATCTTCTGCGACGACCTTTCCTTCGAGGCCTCCGAAGCCGGGTACAAGTCGCTCAAGGTCGCGCTCGATGGCTCGATCGCCGGCTCGGCGGAGAACGTGCTGATCTACGCGACTTCGAACCGCAGGCATCTCATGCCCGAGTTCATGGACGAGAACCTCGAGGCGAAACACGTGGACGGCGAGATCCATCCCGGCGAGACCACCGAAGAAAAGATTTCGCTCTCCGAGCGTTTCGGCCTGTGGCTTTCCTTCTATCCTTTCGACCAGGACCAGTACCTCGAGATCGCCGACCACTGGGTCGCGACGCTCGGCGGCAAGCCCGACGAGTCCTCCCGCAAGGCGGCGCTCTTGTGGGCGCTCGAGCGCGGATCGAGGAGCGGGCGCGTGGCCTGGCAGTTCGCGCGCGATTGGGCCGGGAGGAGGAAGAGATAGACATCACCGAAGTCGCCGCGGCCGTGATCGAGCGCCCCGACGGCACGTTCCTGCTGGCGCAGCGCCCCGCGGGAAAGCCCTATCCCGGCTACTGGGAATTTCCGGGCGGCAAGATCGAGGCGGGCGAGGACGCGCGCGACGCGTTGACGCGCGAGCTGCGCGAGGAGCTCGGCATCGAAGTGCGCGAGTCCTCGCCGTGGATCACGCGGGTGTACGCGTATACCCATGCGACGGTGCGGCTGCATTTCTTCAAGGTGACCGCGTGGGAAGGCGAGCCGCAGCGCCTCGAGGACCAGGACATCAAGTGGCAGCGCATCGACGCGCCGGATGTCTCGCCGATGCTGCCCGCCAACGCGCCCGTGCTCGCGGCGCTTGCCTTGCCGTCGATCCTGGTGGTCTCCAATTGCGCCGGGCTAGGCGTCGACCCGTGGATCCAGAAGCTCGCAAGCCTCGCGATCGAGGAGAGGCTCCTCGTGCAGGTGCGAGAGAAGGCGTGCAATTCCCAGCAGGTCCAGCACATCCTGTCGCGAGTGATCGCTCGCGCGGAGCCCTTCGGCGCCCGCATCGTGGTGAATAGCGACTGCGGCGTGTTCCCGCAATGCGACGGCATTCACCTCACCGCGAAGGCCCTGATGGCGGCCAGGGCGCGGCCCGGGGCAGCGCTGGTGGGCGCCTCCTGCCACGAACCACGCGAGCTCGAGCAGGCGGCGGCGATCGGCGTCGACTACGCGGTGCTGGGCCCGGTGAAGGCGACGCCATCCCATGCCGACGTCGCGCCCCTCGGCTGGCAGCGCTTCGCGGCGCTGGCCCTCGATCGACCGATGCCGGTCTTCGCCATCGGCGGGCTCGTGCGCGCCGATCTCGCCGAGGCGCGCCGCCACGGCGCGCATGGCGTGGCGCTCCTTGGCGCCGCCTTTCAGTAGGCGATCCGTTCATATCTCCATCAGCGGCGCCACGTAGAGGTGGCGGGCGAGCGCGTGCGCGTCGGGCTGCGTCATGAACGGCAACCGGCCGAGAAGCGGAGCGTGGATCCGCTCCACCAGTGCTGCGACGTTCTCGTCTGGCACCGCCATGTTGGGATCGACCTCGTTCGCGATCCAGCCGGCGAGGGAGAGTCCCGCCGCGTCGATCGCCGCCACCGTGAGGAGCGCGTGGTTGAGGCAACCGAGCCTCAATCCGACGACGAGCACCAGTGGCAGGTCGAGCGCACGCGCGAGGTCCACGGTGTCGAGGCCCTTGTCGAGGGGCACCATGAAGCCGCCGACCCCTTCGGCCACGATGAAGGCGCCGGCCTCGCGAAGCCGCTCGTAGGCCTCGAGGATGGGCTCGAGCGAGATGCGCCTGCCCTCCCGGGCCGCGGAGACGTGCGGCGCCATCGGCTCGCGCAGGAGGACGGGGGTCACGTCGCGCAGCAACGATGGCGAGCAACCCGCGGCCTCGATCAACGCGACGCTGTCCTCGTTTTCCCATTGGCCGTCGATGCTCTCGGCTCCCGCCGCGATCGGCTTCATCGGCATCAGGTCGACGCCGCGCGCGCGCAGCGCCTGGATCAGCGCGCACGCGACGAGCGTCTTGCCCACGCCCGTGTCGGTGCCCGTTACGAAGACGCCGCGCTTCATGGGCCGCCGCGCTCGCTGAAATGGATCACCTGGCGGCCGTCAGGTGCGCGCCGCGGCACGCCCTTCCAGGCGTGGCCGTAGACGATCTCGAACGTCGCCGGCAGGGCATTGCCGCGGCGCTGCGATTCGTAGCGATCGGCCATGCGCCGCCAGCGCCGCGGCGTGGTGAGGCCGCGAGGGCGCCGCGACAGCGCGTTGTGGGCGCCGGTGGCCTTGAGGTCGCGCGCGAGGTCGTCGACGCGCGAATACTCGAGTGTGATCACCTCCATCTCCATCACCGGGTCGGCGAAGCCCGCATGCACCAGCGCGTCGCCGAGGTCGTGCATGTCGATGAAGCGGTTCACGTGCTCGTGCCCGTCGGCGGCGGCGAAGGCGGCGCGCAGCTCCTTCAGGGTATCGGGCCCGAGCGTGGAGAACATGATGAGCCCGCCGGCGGGCAGCACGCGCGCCGCCTCCGCGAAGACACCTTCCGGCCGGCTCCAGTGCAGCGCAAGGTTGGAGAATACGAAGTCGACACTCCCGTGGGCAAGGGGCAGGCGCTCGGCGTCGGCGCAGACGAGGCGCGGCGCGCCCGCGCCGAAGCGGCGTTGCCACCAGCCGGTGCGCGCCCGGGCGCGCTCCAGCATCGCGGTCGAGAAATCGATTCCGATGACCTGCGCATTGGGAAAGCGCTTCCCGAGCGCCTCGAATGCGAGCCCCGTTCCGCAGCCGAGGTCGACGATGCGGCGTGGCTCGACCGCGATCGGATCAAGATGCTCGCAGAGTCTTCGCCCGACCTCGCGCTGCAGCACGGCGGCGGAATCGTACGTGGCGGCGGCGCGGTCGAACGCGCGCCGCGAGTCGCTCTTTACCGGGAAGGCGTGCTCCTTCACGGGGCGAGGCACTCCGCCAGCGCGACGGCGAGCGATTCGACGTCCGCGCGGCTGTGCGCGGCGCTGAGCGAGACGCGCAGGCGCGACGAGCCCTCGGGCACCGTCGGGGGCCGGATCGCAGGCACGAGGAAGCCGCGCTCGTGCAGGCGCGCGGCGGCGGCAAGCGCATCGCGAGTGCCGCCCAAGACGATCGGTTGTATCGCGGTGATCGACGGCGCCAGCGCTACGCCCGAGGCGGCGCACGCCGCGGTGAACTCGCCCACGCGAGAGCGCAGGCTTGCGACGAGTCCCGGCTCGCCATCCACCAGGTCGAGTGCCGCGGCC
>JBDTXQ010000177.1:0-5956 GCA_040006115.1 Usitatibacter sp. | reverse complement strand
CTCTTCGAGCCGGCGATGATCCTCGTCATGGGCGCCGTGGTCCTCGCCATCGTGCTGGCGATCCTGCTGCCCATCTTCCAACTCAACCAGATGATCGGGAAATAAATGGTGTCAGGTACAACTTTCAGGAGCGGCCATCAGGACGCACGACAAAAAGTCGTACCTGACACCATTATTTCCGGATTTACCCTCATCGAAGTCCTGGTCGTGGTCGCGATCCTCGGCATCCTCGCCGCGATCGTGGTGCCGCGCATCATGGACCGCCCCGACGAGGCGAAGCGCGTCGCCGCCAAGGCCGACATCGGCGCCGTCGTGCAGGCCCTCAAGCTCTACCGCCTCGACAACGGCGGCTATCCCACGACCGACCAGGGGCTCGTCGCGCTGGTGCAGAAGCCCGCCACCCATCCCGTGCCCGGCAACTGGAAGAAGGACGGCTACCTCGAGCGCCTGCCGAAGGATCCGTGGGGCAGCGATTACCAGTATCTCAGCCCCGGCGTGAAGGGCGAGATCGACGTGTTCAGCCTCGGGGCCGACCGCACGCGCGGCGGCGAAGGCAATGCGGCCGACATCGGCAACTGGGACTAACGGCTTCACCCTCATCGAGGTGCTGGTGGTCGTCGCGACCACCGGGATCATCCTCGCGGTCGCGGCGGTCAACCTGTTTCCCAACGACGCACAGGTCGCGCGGCGCGAGTCGGGCATGGTGGCGCTCGCCGTGGAGCGCGCGCGCGACGCCGCTTGGCTCGGCGGGCGCCCCACCGCGGTCACCTTCGACGAAGGACGAATGCGGGCGTGGCGGCTCGCGGGCGACTCCTGGCGCCCACTCGACGACGCGGGACGCGCTCTCGAGGCAAGCACGCGCGTGGTTGGCCTCTACGTCGAAGGCGAGGAGCTGAAGCCGGGCGAGCGCCTCGTGTTCCTTCCCGACGGGCTCGGCATCCCGTTTCGCGTCGGGCTCGAGGTGCGCGGCCTGCGCTGGGCGATCGAAGGCGACGCGGCGGGCGCGGTGACGCTGGTGGAAGGATGAAACCGCGCGGCTTCACGCTGATCGAGATCCTGGTGGCGATCGCGATCCTCGCCGTCGCGCTCGCCGCGACGACGCGCGCGGCGAGCGTCGCCACCGACGGCGCGCTGGAAACGCGCCATCGCCTGCTCGCCACCTGGGCGGCGGAGAACCGCGTGGCGGAGATGCGCGCGCGGCGGATCTTCCCGATCACCGCGACCACGCGCTACGAGGCGGCGCAGGGGGGCCTGGCCCTGGTGATCCACGAGGTCGTGAGCGACACGGCGAACCCGGTCATCCGCAAGGTGGACCTCGCGGTTTCCGACGCGCGCGACCCGGCGCGCATCCTGACCCGCCTCACCGCTTATGTCGCGCGCTAGGGGATTCACGCTGGTCGAGCTGCTGGTGGCCCTCGCCATCTTCGCGCTGATCACGGGCTTCGCGTACCGCGGCCTGAACGCGATGCTCGAGAGCCGCGCGGCCCTGGAGGTCGAGTCGCGCAAATGGCGCGACGTGGCGCTCTTCATCGGGCGCATCGACCGCGACCTTTCCGCGACGATGGAGCGCACCTCGCGCAGCGCCTCCGACACCACCCTCGCGCCGCTCTCCTCGGTGGTCGAGGGAACCGCGTCCGCCGAGGGGCTCGCGCTCACGCGCTCCGGAAGTGCGCTCCAGGAAAGCGCGCTCGCCGCGCCGCAGCGCGTCGCATACCGCCTGCGCGACGGCGCCATCGAGAGGCTCTCCTGGGCGGGCGTGGACATCGCGCCGCGCGACGATCCCGCCACGGTTGTCGTGCTGCGCCGCGTGAGCGCGCTGGGGCTGCGCTTCCTCGACGCCGCGGGCGAGTGGCGCACCACCTGGGGCCTGCCCCTCAGCGGCGAGGCGAAGCTGCCTGCCGCGGTGGAAGTCACGCTGCAGCTCGCGAGCGGCGAAAAGATCGTGCGCCTGATCGACCTGCCGAGGTCACCGTGAGGCGCCAGCGCGGGCTCGCCGCCGTCACCGCGATCCTCATCGTGGCGGTCGCGGCCTCGGCGGCGACGCTCATGCTCGCGCAGCAGTCGGCGATGCTCGACCAGACGATGCTCATCGCCTCGCGCGCGCAGGCCGACCAGTACGCGCGCGCCGGCCTCGACTGGGCACGCGGCGTCCTCCTCGAGGATGCCGCGACCTCCGGCGCCTACGATTCCCTCGACGAGGGCTGGGCGCAGCCGATCGCCGCGCTGCCGGTGGAGCGCGCGATAGTTTCCGGCTCCATCGTCGACGAGCAGGGCAAGTTCAACCTGAACAACCTGGTGGCCGGCGGAGCGCCGAGCAAGCCCGACGTCGATGCCTTCAAGGCGCTCCTCGCCTCCCAGGGCCTCGCGCCCGAGCTCGCAGACGCGGTGATCGACTGGATCGACCCGAACGACGACCTGGTGAGCGTGGCGGGCGCGGAGAGCGGCTACTACCTCGCGCTGAAGAGGCCCTACCGCGCGGCCAACCTCCCGCTCATGCAGGTGGACGAGCTCTACCGCGTGCGCGGCTTCGATGCCACCGCGGTGAGGAAGCTGCGCCCCTACGTGACGGCGCTACGCGAGCGCACCCCCGTCAACGTGAATACCGCGAGCGAGGTGGTGCTGGCGGCGATCCTGCCCGCGATGCCGCGCGAGGAGCTCGCCACGCTCGTCAAGGCGCGCGCCACGAAACCGGTGAAGTCCCGGGAGGCGATCGGCGCCTGGTCGAAGAACATCCCGCAGTCGGCCCTCGCCCAGCTCGACGTGAAGAGCGCCTGGTTCATGGTGCGCATCCGGGTCACGCAGGACGACGCCGAGCTCGGCACCGAGGCCCTCGTGTACCGCCCCGCCGCCGACAAGGGTGCGCCCGCTATAATTTGGCGTCGCCCGCGTTATTGAGCGGCGGCTCCCGCCATGAAGCTTCGCATCTTCCTTCCTCCGTCCGAAAGAGCCGACGCGGCGACGCGCTTCGGATGGATGCTCTTCGACGCGCGCCAGGGCTTGCTGCGCGAAGGCCAATCGACGCTGGACGAGATCCCGCGCGCCGGCGAGGTGGAGGCGGTGCTGCCCGCCGCGCGCGTGCTGTTCGCGAGGCTGAAGCTTCCCAGGGTGAACGCGGCGACGATCCGCGAGCTCCTCCCGTTCGCGGTCGAGGACCGCCTCCTCGCCGATCCCGCCAACATCCACGCCGTCGCCGGGCACGCCCCCGCGCCGGGCGAAACGGTGGTCGCCGTGATCGACCGCGCATGGCTGCGCGCGATGCTCGACTTCCTGGAGTCCGGCGGAGTGCGGCCCACGCGCGCGTGGCCCGAGAGCTGCCTCCTCGCCGGAGGCCACGGCGACTGGCACCTGGTGTGGGGTGCGCGGCGCGGCATGCTGGTCGACGACGACGGCGTGAGCGCGACCTTCGACCACGACGCCTCCGGAACCTATCCGCTCGCGCTGCGGCTCGCAATCGACGAGGCCGCCACGCGCGGCGAGCGCCCCGCCCTCGTGCGCGTCCACAACGAGGGCGGCGTCGCCCTCCCGGACCTCGCGCGCTGGACCGGCGAATCGGGCATGTCGTTCACCCCGGGATCGCAGTGGGAGAAGCTCTCGCGCGGCGAGCCGTCGAGCCGCTGCATCGACCTTCTGCAGGGCGAATTCGCCGCGGGGCGCGCGCGCGCCTGGCGCCTGCCGCGCGCGGCGTTGATCCTCGCCGCCGCGATCGCCGCGCTGCAGGTCACCTTCGTGACCATCGACGCGATGCGCCTTCGCTACGAGAAGAAGACCCTGGAAGCGCAGCGCGAGGCGCTCTTCCGCGCCGCCTTTCCCGAGGCGAAGGTGGTGGTCGATCCGCAATTGCAGATGCGCAGGAACCTCGCGGAGCTGAAGCGCACCCGCGGCATGACCGGCGGCGACGGCTTCCTCGGCATGCTCTCGGCCGCGGCGCAACAAGCCCCGCAGCCGGCGAAGTCGATCGAGTTCGCCAACGGCAAGCTCACCATCCGCCGCGGCGAGGCGGCGGTGGCCGAGGCTCCCCGATGAGCGCGGCCTCGCTCTGGCATTCGCGCTCCGCGCGCGAGCGCAGCCTGGTCGTTGCCGGTGCGGTCGTCCTCGCCGTCATGCTCGCGGTGGCGCTCGTGTGGCTGCCGCTCGAGCGCGCGCGCGTGCGCCTCGCCGGCGAGCTGCCGGAGCTGCGCGCGTCCGTGGTCGCCCTTCAGCGCGACGCCGACGAGGTGAAGCGCCTGCGGGCGCTCCCCGCGACCATTCCGGCGAATCCCGCGCCGCTGGCACCGCTCATCGCCGCCAACGCGTGGGCGCGCGACCTTCCCGGAGTCCAGCTCACGGTCCCCGACGAGCGTCACGTGAAGCTCTCCGGAGCCGACATCGGCTTCACGGCGCTCCTCGACTGGCTCGCGACGGCGCAGGCCGCCCACGGCTTGCGGGTGGAATCGGCGCGCATCGACGCGCTTGGCGCACCCGGCCGGGTGCGGGCCGAGCTCACGCTCGAGAGGTCCTAGGCGATGCGCACGCAAGCCCTGGCCGCCCTCGGCGTCGCGGCCTACGCGGTGTTCATGTGCGCCACGATGCCGGCCACGTTCCTCGCCGCTCGCGCGCGCGCCGCCGCCCCCGGCAAGGTCGATCTCTCCGAGGCGCGCGGCTCGCTCTGGAGCGGGTCCGCCCGTGCGCGCATCGCCGCGCCCGGCGGACACCTCATCTTCGATCGCGTCGAGTGGCGCCTCGCACCCGCGCGGCTCATCGCGGGGCGCATCGCCTTCGACCTGCGTGCGGTGGGCCAGGGCCTCGAGGGCCGCGGGCAGCTCGGGCGAAGCCTCACACGCTGGGAGCTGCGCGACCTGGCCGCGACGGGCGAAGCGGAGCTCCTGGTCCCGCTCGCGCCCATCGTCGCGACGTGGAGGCCGGAGGGCACGCTCGCGATCTCCTCGCCCGCGCTCGACTGGGACGACGACGACGCGCGCGGCAACCTGAGGGCCGAATGGCGCGAGGCCGCCGTGTCGCTCTCGGAAGTGCGCCCCCTGGGAACCTACCGCCTCGACGCGCACGCCGAAGGCGCGCCCGCGAAGCTCACGCTCACCACGCTCGACGGGCCGCTCAGGATCACCGGCCAGGGCCGCTTCACGCCGCCCTCGCGCCTCACGCTCTCGGGCGAGGCGCGCGGCGAGGGCGCCCCGGCCAAGGCCCTCGAGCCCCTCCTCGACCTCCTCGGCCCGCGCCGCCCGGACGGCGCGCGCGCCCTCGAGATCCGAATGAACTGATGCCGCCACGCTTCGTTTCACCCTGGTGGCTCGCCAACGCCCATCTGCAGACCATCTACGGATCGCTCTTCTCGCGCGTGGCGCGGGTGGAGTTCCGGCGCGAGCGCTGGGACACGCCCGACGGCGACTTCGTCGACGTGGACTTCATCGATGGACCCGAAGGCTCCCCGTGGATCCACCTCTTCCACGGCCTGGAAGGCTCGTCCGATTCCCCCTATGCGCGCAAGCTCATGGCCCATGTGGCGCTGCACGGCTGGCGCGGCTCGGTGTTTCACTTCCGCGGCTGCAGCGGCGAGCCGAACCGCTTGCCGCGCGCCTATCACTCCGGCGACAGCGCCGAGGTGGGCTGGGCGCTCGCGCGCATCCGCGATCGCGCCGGCGCCGCACCCCTCTACGCGGCCGGCATCTCGCTCGGCGGCAACGCGCTCGCCAAGTGGCTGGGCGAGCGCGGGGAGGAAGCCGTTCCGATCGTGCAAAGCGCGGCGATCGTCTCGGCGCCTCTCGACCTCATGGCCGCCGGCGACGCGCTCGGCCGCGGCTTCTCGCTCGTCTACGCGCGCCATTTCCTCGGCTCGCTCAAGAGGACCTCGCTCGCCAAGCTCGCGCACTTTCCGGATCTCTACGACGCGGACAAGGTGCGCCGCGCGCGCGCGCTGCGCGATTTCGACAACCTGGTGACGGCCCCGGTGCATGGCTTCCGC
>JBDTXQ010000176.1:0-5962 GCA_040006115.1 Usitatibacter sp. | reverse complement strand
TAGTAGAGCGAGACGTTGTCCTCGAGCGCGTTGGCGCGCGCGACGTAGTAGTTGTTGCCGTCCTTCCAACGCCACACCACGCCGCCCGCCTGGTCCTCGCGCCCCGACACGGGCTTGAACTTCACCTCGACGAACCCGTCGGCCAGGGACGCATCGCTGCGCACGCACCAGGGGAAGTCGCCCGCGCCCGATTGCTTCAGCACATGGGGCGAGCTGGGCGCGGTCGCGTCCCTCTGCACCGCCCACTGCGCCGTGCCGCGCCCCGTCACCCCGCCGCGCCAGCCCTTCGGCATTTCGCCCGCGGCATCCCCGTCGAAATTCACGCTCTGCGCGCCGGCCCCCGCCGCAAGGCCCGCGGCGACCACACCCGCAACGATCTTTTCCATCGTCCTTCTCCTCGATGTTGGTTTGGCCGGATTCATGCGTGCATCTTCACCGGGCCGCCGATGGCCCGCCACGCGGCGTGCCCGCCCTTCATGTAGCGCGCGTCGAAGCCGGCGTCGCGCAGTGCGAGCGCGGTCTTGCACCCGACGTGGAAGCCGTAGACGCAGAACACGACCACGGGCTCGGACTTCGAAAGCTCCCCTGCCCACTCCTGCACGCGATCCGGATCCTTCCACACCGCGCCGTCGATGATGTCCTGCGTGCGCGTCACATAGAATTTCGGCCGCGCGTCGATGAACTGCACCGGCTCGCCCGCGTCGATCATCGCCTTCACCTCCTCGACCGCGACGCCGGGAAGGTCGCCGAACTCCTTCTGCTCGAGCGGGCGCGGCGGCCGCACGCCAACCGCATCCCCGTGGCGCGCCTCGACCGACTTCCAGTCGAGGTTGCGCATGAACGCCTCGATGTACGCCTTGGCGTTGGCGCCAAAGTCCATGTGATATGCGTGCTCGTACATGTCGAGAGCGAGGATCGGGATTGCGCCCGCTACCGCCTGCGCATGCTCGGAGGCGTACTGGTTCACGAGGCGCCCGTCGCGGGGGATATAGGTGAGCAGCACCCAGCCGGAGCCGCCGGCGAGCGCCTGCGCCATCGCGACGAACTCGTCGCGCCAGCGGTCGTACGAGCCGAAGTCGCGCGCCAGCACCTCGGCGAACGCCGCCGAAGGCTTGCCTTCGCCGAACGCGAGGCTCGCGAAGTAGAGCTCGTGCAGGAGCGTCGAATTGAGCGCGACCAGTTCCTCGCGCTTCAATCCCGCGACGACGAAGCCGGGCGCGGTCCTGAAGTCGAGCGCCTCGAGCTTCGCGGTGATGGCGTTCAAGCGTCGCAACGCCCCGCCGTAGTTGTTCTCGTAATGGCTTTCGATGAGCTTCAGCGAAAAGCCGTTCAGCAGCCACGGACGGCAGTGGATGGGTGTCAGTGAATATCGCATCGGATCCTCCATGCAAGCGTGAAGAGACGCCGGCGCCGCCCGAAACGGGTGGACGCGCGCACTGGCCCGATGGTTTGGTGCAGTGCCCGCGCTTGGCGTTGACGCTTACAGGATTGGACGGGGCACCGTCTTGGAGGGATGCATTCCGGGGGTCCTGTTCACCCCCAATGCAAAATTACTCCGCTGCCCGGGAAAGCGCAAGCAATACGGTTGTAGCGACGCGATGTGACGCAGTTCACAGAGCGAACCCGCGGGTGTTGCCGAAAATGGGCGCTCGCTTCCGAACTCGCGCCCGCATCCGAATGAAGACGAAAACGAACAACCTGGTGGTCTACCGCTTCGAGTACTGGAGCGAGCAGCGCCACCAGCTGCTGGTTTCCGAAAAGTACGCGACGCTCGATTCCATCCTGAAGGGCCTCGGCGTGCCGCTGCTGGAAACCGGGAAGATCGTGTCGCGCGATGCGCTCGTGAACCAGTTCGCGGAGTAAGTTCGCACCTTCAGGCGCAGCAGCCGCCCTTGCCTTCGACACGAGCGCCGCTGTCCGCCTCGACGCCATAGCCCGCGCGCTGCACCGCAGACATCAGCTTTTCCGGGGAGGTCCGCCCCTCATCGAAAAGTACGGCGGCCTCGCCGGTGGCCAGCGTAACTTTCACGTTGCTGACTCCAGGGACGCTTTCGAGCGCATGCGTCACGTTCTTGGTACAGCCCCCGCACGTCATTCCCGTCACTTTCAGGTGCTCGGTTTGCATGGTGGTGCTCCTCTCGGTAGGTTTGAAAAACGCTCCAGGCGCCAGCGATTACAGTGGCCCCCCGGGCGCAGCGGGTCTGTGCGCTGCCACACTCAGATCGAAGCGAGGTCGGGCGCACTTGCCGCCTTGCTTGCGCCGCGCCAGCGCCAATCGCGAATCTCCGGCATGTCTTCGCCGTGCA
The DNA here is from genome assembly GCA_040006115.1 of Usitatibacter sp. Taxonomy (GTDB): domain Bacteria; phylum Pseudomonadota; class Gammaproteobacteria; order Burkholderiales; family Usitatibacteraceae; genus Usitatibacter. The sequence goes on along the minus strand of JBDTXQ010000176.1, from coordinate 3,656 downwards.
CGCGGATGTAGCTCTTGTGATCGGCGAGCTTGCTGCGCAGCGCCTTCTTCAAGCCGGCCGCGCCGGCGTCGAGGCCGGGCACTCTCGCGATCACGTCCATCACCAGGTGGAATCGGTCGATGTCATTGAGCACAGCCATGTCGAAAGGCGTGGTGGTGGTGCCTTCTTCCTTGTACCCGCGCACATGCAGGTTGTGATGATTGGTTCGACGATAGGTCAGCGTATGGATCAGCGAGGGGTAGCCGTGGTACGCGAATACGATCGGCTTGTCCTTCGTGAACAGCGCGTCGAAATCTTCGTCGCTGAGGCCATGGGGATGTTCGCTGGGCGGTTGCAGCGCCATCAGGTCCACCACGTTGATGACGCGGACCCTGAGCTCCGGGAAATGCTGCCGGAGCATCTCCACGGCGGCCAGCGTCTCCAGGGTCGGCACATCGCCCGCGCACGCCATCACCACATCGGGCTCCCCGCCGCCGTCGTTGCTGGCCCATTGCCAGATGCCCAGCCCGGCGGTGCAGTGCTTGATGGCGGAGTCCATGTCCAGCCACTGCAGCTCCGGCTGCTTGCCCGCAACGATCACGTTGACGTAATTGCGGCTTCGCAAGCAATGATCGGTCACGGATAGCAGGGTGTTGGCGTCCGGCGGCAGATAGACACGGATGACATCGGCTTTCTTGTTCGCTACATGGTCGATGAAGCCCGGATCCTGATGGCTGAACCCATTGTTATCCTGACGCCACACATGGGAAGTCAGCAGGTAGGTGAGCGAGGCGATGGGCCGTCGCCAGGCAATATTGCGCGAGACCTTCAGCCACTTGGCGTGCTGGTTGAACATCGAATCCACGATGTGGACGAACGCCTCGTAGCAGGAGAAGAATCCGTGGCGGCCCGTTAGCAGGTAGCCTTCCAGCCAACCCTGGCAGAGATGCTCGCTCAAGACCTCCATCACGCGACCCTCGGGCGAGAGTTGGGTGTCGCTTTCCAGGATCTCGCCCATGAAGGCGCGGTCGGTGACCTCGAACAAAGCCCCCAGGCGATTCGACGCGGTTTCGTCCGGGCCGAAGACGCGAAAGTTGCGCGCGGACATATTCAGTTTCATCACGTCGCGCAGGAAGGCGCCTGTCACGCGGGTGGCCTCCGCCGTGACCGAACCCGGCGCAGGCACGTCGACGGCATGCGCACGGAAGTCGGGGAGCTTCAGCTCCTGCAGCAGCAATCCTCCGTTGGCGTGCGGATTCGCGCCCATGCGCCGATTGCCTTTGGGCGCGAGATCGGCGAGCTCGGCAACGAGCCTGCCGCTCCGATCGAACAACTCCTCGGGCCGGTAACTCTTCATCCACGTTTCAAGGATCCGTAAGTGCGCGGGATTTTTGGCGAGATTCGCCAGCGGAACCTGGTGCGAGCGCCAGGAGCCTTCGGTCTTCAAACCATCGACCTCCTTGGGCCCGGTCCAGCCCTTGGGCGTGCGCAGGATGATCATGGGCCAGGCAGGGCGCGTCTTGAATCCGTTGGCGCGCGCCTCGGATTGGATCTGTCGGATCTCCGCCACGACCTGGTCGAGTGTCCCTGCCATGAGCTGATGAACTGTTTCCGGATCGTCTCCTTCGACGAAGTAAGGCTTGTGGCCATAGCCGCGCATCAGCGCTTCAAGTTCCTCGCGGCCGATTCTCGCCAGGATGGTCGGACTCGCGATCTTGTAGCCGTTCAGGTGCAGGATCGGCAGGACCGCGCCGTCGTGGACCGGATTCAGGAATTTGTTCGAGTGCCAGCTCGTCGCGAGCGCACCCGTCTCCGCTTCGCCGTCGCCAACGACGCAAGCGACCAGCAGGCCCGGATTGTCGAAGGCCGCGCCATACGCGTGCATCAGGGAATAGCCGAGCTCGCCGCCTTCGTTGATCGAGCCTGGAGTTTCCGGGGCCGTGTGGCTGGGAATGCCGCCGGGAAACGAGAACTGCGTGAACAGGCTCTTCAAGCCCTGTTCATCCTGGGAGACCGTTGGATACAGCTCGCTGTAAGTCCCCTCCAGATAGGTATTGGCGACGATGCCGGGTCCGCCATGTCCCGGCCCCGTCACATAGATCATGTCGAGGTCATATTGGTTGATGATGCGATTCAAGTGGACGTAGATGAAGTTCAACCCCGGAGTGGTACCCCAGTGGCCCAGCAGGCGCGGCTTCACGTGCTCGAGCTTCAGCGGTTCCTTGAGCAGGGGATTGTCGTAAAGGTAAATCTGGCCGACCGAAAGATAGTTGGCCGCTCGCCAGTAGGCGTTCATTCGTCGCAGGGTTTCCGCGGAGAGGGGTGGCGTCATGGGCCTATTCCTGGCAATGCCTTGTTAGAGGGTTCGAGGACCGGCGAGAATGCGAAAAACGGCTTTGGCTATCATCACGTCCTCATCGGTACGGATGACACGCACCTGAGCGCGGCTCGCATCGGCTGAGATGACCGGCTCGCCGGCCGAGTTCCTGGCCGCGTCGATCTGGATGCCGAGAAAACTGAGGCCATCGCAAATGCGCGCTCGAACCACGGGCGCGTTCTCGCCGATGCCGCCGGCGAAGACCAGCGTGTCCAGCCCGCCCAGCGCGGCGGCGAATGCCCCTATCCATTTCTTCACCTGATAGCAGAAGAGTGCAACGGCTTCGGCAGCCCGGACATCGCTTGCTTCGCGATCCAATAGATCGCGCAGGTCAGAGCTCGTTTCCGAAACGCCGAGCAATCCCGACTGATGGTTGACCATTTGGTGAAACTCCGCCGTGGTCATGTGCTCGGTTTGCGCGAGGTACCAGGCGAGCCCGGGATCCAGATCGCCCGAGCGAGTGCCCATGGGCACGCCCGAGGTCGGTGTAAAGCCCATGCTGGTATCGATGCTCCGGCCGCTGCGAACCGCTGCGAGGCTCGCGCCGTTTCCGAGATGCGACAGGATCACCCGTCCTTGCGCGGCTTCACTGCCGGCCACGCGACCGAGCTCTTCCATCAGAAATGCGTACGACAATCCGTGAAAACCGTAGCGCTCGATGCCCTTCGCCGCGAAGCGCCTCGGAATGGGCACGATCCGGGCGACCCGCGGCATATCGCGGTGAAAGGCCGTGTCGAAGCATGCCACCTGAGGAAGGCCCGGCGCCCGTTCGCCCGCCAGATCGATCAGGGCAATTTCGGAAGGCAGATGGCCTGGGGCGTAGGCGCTGATGCGCCGGAGCTCGTCGAGCATTTCGCCGGTAATGCGTTGCGGCTCGCTGTATTTGGCGCCACCGAACACAACGCGATGGCCCACCGCATTGATCGACGCGAGACCGATGCGACTGTCGAGCCAATCGAACATGAATCCTGCCGCCGACCGGTGATCGAGGTCGCCGATGCCGCGAATTTCCTTCCCGCTCGACGCGGGATCATCGAATGCGAAGGTGGTCTGGCCCACGCCGATGCGGTCGACTTTGCCGTGCAGTCCTCGTTCCGGCGAGTCACCCTGCTGATACAACGCGAACTTGATGCTCGACGAGCCGCCATTCAGCGCCAGCACGGAGGGCTTCACCGCATTCATCCGCGCGCCCTCTTCTTCTCGAACCAGAACAGTCCCAGGGGTTGTGTTTCGAAGTGGTCCTGGAACAGCCCCGGGCTATTCACGTCTGCGCCGCGGGAACACTCGCGGCGACTGGCGG
>JBDTXQ010000175.1:0-5963 GCA_040006115.1 Usitatibacter sp. | reverse complement strand
CCAGCTCGGTGAGCCGGCGGTCGCCGAAGCCGGCGCGCGCGCGAGCGAGCGTCGCGTCGCTCACCTGGACGCCCTGGGTCATCTCGAGGGTGAGCTGCAACGCGGCGCGCTCGGCCTCGTCGAAACGCACGGCGTCGCGCGAAGCGGCATCGACGTCGTCGAGCGCGTCCAGCTGCGACTGGGCGCCGCCGGCGGCGAGGAATTCCGGGGCGTGCTGGTACCACTCGTAGGGCGCGTCGTTCAGGCGTGCCACGGCGCAGATGGCGAGCTCGCGAACGCGCGGCGAGATCTCGAGGCTTCGCCGCACGGCGCCCAGCAAGGCGTTCCACCCCTGCGCGAAGGGCGGGCTGTGCAGCAGCATGCGATCGAGGTTGATGAGCTTGCCCTTGCGCCGCGCCTTGATGGAATCGACCAGGTCGCCGATCTGCGGGTCGTTCTCGTCGCAGTATGGAATGCGCGGCACGCCGCCTCCTAGGGCTGGATCGCGTACGAGAGCTGCACGGTGGCGCTGCCGCGCTGCACCTCGGCCTGCACTAGCGAGAGCGTGGCGAACTGGGTGTAGAGGCGCGCGAGGTCTCCGGGCGAGGCGACGTTCTGCCCGTTCACCTTCTTGATGACGTCGCCGGGCTGCAGCCCCAGCTTCTGCGAGAGGCTGCCGTTGGGCGCCGCCTCCATGCGCACGCCGCCGCCGGGCGGGACGCCGATCTGCCCCAGGTAGCCGAGCTGGTTCGGGTCGCGCAGCGCGTCGTCGAGCTCCTTCCTCGAGATGCTGTAGTTGTTCGCCCCCGAGCGCGCCACGTTCAGCCTGAATCCCACGATGCGCGCCGAGGCGGATTGCCCGGGCGGGGCGGCGCGGGGCCTCTCGAGGTCGATGCGCTCGCGCACGCCGGCTCGCGATACCACCACGTAATCGGGTTTCACCTCGGCGAGCTTCACGCCTGGCTGCACGTCGCTGTCGACGAACACCGCGATGTCCTTGCCTGCGCCCGTGGAGAAGATGGCCGAGGCCGCCGGCCCCGCGTCAGGGGCGATCACGCCCTTCAACCTGAGGCCCGACAGCGAAGCAACGGCGCCCGACGAGCTCTTCGGGGCGTCGGCGCCGAAGAGCTTCGCCACGGCGCCGAGGTTGATGGCCGGGGCGCCCTCGGGGATCGCGGCGACCTCCACGGGCGCAACGAACACCCACGTCCAGTGGGCGAGCTGGAACGCGAGCAGCAGCACCAGCGCCACGAGGGCGAGGGTGCCGATCACGCCGCTCTTCGCGGCGCCGGGTTGTGGGGCTGCGGCCATTTCGAAATTAAAGCACGAAGGTACCTGACGCATCGCCTCATCGGGCTCGATGGATGGCGAGAAGGGATCAATGCCGAGCCTGCCGCTCGAGGTCGATATCCACGTACATCCACGGCTCGAGCCCGAAGGGATGCTTCTTGTAGTTGAGCAGCCAGGGCTGGATCACGATGTTCTGCGCCTTGTACGTCTCCACCATCCATGGCACGTAGACGAGGATGATCTTCACCATGCGCGCGTAGAGCGCGTTCCTCTCCGGGCCGTCGGGCATGCGCTTGGCGCGCTCGTAGAGGGCGTTGTACTCGGGAAGGTCGAACATCGCGTAGTTGGTCTGGCCGATGGAGCCCTTCCAGAGGAGCTGCAGGAAGTTTTCCCCGTCGGGGTAGTCCGCGATCCAGCCGTAACTGAACGACTGCACCTTGCCGAGCTGCGCCTGCTTGCGAAGGTCGGGAAGCTTGCCTACCCGGTCGAAGGTCACGCGGATGCCGATGTCGTCCATCGATTTCTTCCAAAGCTCGTTCCTCTGGCGCTCACGTTGCGTGGGCACCGAGCCGTGGTCGAACGAGAGCGGCGAGCCGTCGGGATTCTCGCGATAGCCGTCGCCGTCGCGGTCGACGAAGCCGAACATGTCGAGCAGCGCCTTCGCCTTCGCGGGGTTGTATTCGAGGGTCGGGCTCACGAATTTGGGGTCGTGACCGGAAACCGCGGGCGGCAGCGGCGTCTGCGCGCGCGTCGACTGGTGCTTGTCGAGGATCGCGATCTGCTCGTCGATCCGGAACGCCATCGCGATCGCGCGGCGCAGCGCGACACGCTCCGGCGTATAGCCGCCGACGTCGTTCTTCCTGCCGTCGATCTCGGGCTGCAGGTTGAAGGTCGTGTACGTGGTGTAGGCGATCTCGTCGGGCGTCGCGTGCATGCCGCGCTTCCTCAGGTTGGGCGCGAGCTCCCCGCCGGGCATCGCGATCTGCGCGAACTCCTCGGGGAGCGGGCGGATGTAGTCGTGCTCGCCGTTCAGGAACGAGAGCCAGCGCGGCTGCGCCTCGTCGATCACGTAGATCTCGATGCGCCCCACGAGCGGCAGGCGCTTGCCGGCGAGGCGCGCCGCAATCTGCCTCGAGTACGGGTCGTCCGCGCCCTCGCTCTCGAAGATCACCTCGCGGAAACCGGGGTTGGCCTCGAGCACGAGGCGCGAGCCGCGGATCCACTGCTTCACGAAGAAGGGTCCGGTGCCGACCGGGTGCGCGTGGAAATCCGCGCCGTAGAACTCTCGCACCTCGCGCGCCACCGCCGAGGTTGCGGGCAGGGCGAGCACGAACCCAAAGCCGTAGTCGGTGTTGGTGAGCTCGATCCTCAGCGTGTAGCGGTCGAGCGCGCGCAATCCTTCGATCGGTCGGTCGAAGTCGAAGCGATCGGTCCTCTTCGCGTCCGCCATAACGGCGTCGGCGCCCTTGATCTTGCCCTCGACCAGGAAGAGCCATTGGCTCGCGAGCTTCGGATCGAAGAGGCGCTTGATCGAGTAGACGAAGTCTTCAGCCGTGAGCTCGCGGCGCTTGCCGTTGAACGCGGGGTCGGGCGTGAAGTAGATGCCGGGCTTCACCTTGATCGTGTACACCGTGCCGTCGGCATTCACCTCGGGAAGCGCCGCCGCGGCGCGGGCCTTGAGCTTCGCCGGGCGCGCGAGGTAGTCGTATTCGAGGAGGGAGTCGAAGATCTGGGCGGAGATGGCCGAGCTCGCCTCGTCGCTCTCCGCCTGCGGATCGAGCTTGCTCTCCGCGCTGGGGTAGGAGGTCTTCACCACCTTGCGCATGTCCGCGGCTTCGACAGTCGTGGCGAGAAACACCGCGACCAGGCAAGCAAGAAGCTTTGGATCCGCAGATAAACGCAGATGAACGCGGATAACGCTTTGGCCGAGCGTCAATGGAGCGTGTGCGAGGAGGAAGCGGGTTCTTCGCGGCGGGGATTGGCTTCGCTGGGCGCGGGCGCGGCGTGGTGGACCACCATTCGCCAGCCCCCCTCGGTGAGCTCGTAGACGTTGGTGGCGAAGATCGAGGTGACCGAAGTTTCGCTTCCCGGCGGGGCCACCAGCTCGATCACGGTGTGCACCGAGAGCGCCTGCCCGTCGAAGGCGCGCGCCTCGGTGGTCCGCACGCGCAGCGTGGTGCCTCCCGAGAAGATCTGCGCCCAGCTGTCGCGCACCGCCTCGAAGCCGGTGAGGCGCGGGCCCTGGGGGTGGATGCAGACAATCTCGTCCGTCGCGGCCCACACCGCCATCATCGCCGCGAGGTCGGCGCGCTCGAACGCGTCGTAGAACGCGGTCTCCGCGTCGTCGGGTGTCGGGAAAAGCTTGGCTCGTGAGCGGGGCATGGGCGGTGCCGGGGTTCGGCGTGCAAATAATACCAAAGGCATAATAAGGGCTCCGCATCCCCCATTTCCCCCGAGACTTCCATGCCCAAATTCTTCGTGAATGGCGACCCGGTCGATTTCCGCGCCGCCCCCGACACGCCGCTACTCTGGGCGTTGCGTGACCAGCTCGGCCTCACCGGCACCAAGTTCGGCTGCGGCATGGCGCTCTGCGGCGCCTGCACCGTGCATGTCGACGGCCAGCCCACGCGCTCGTGCGTGACGCCGGTGTCGTCGATCGAGGGCAAGCGCGTGGTGACCATCGAGGGCATCTCGAACACGTCCCAGGGCGCTGCGGCGAAGGCGGTGAAGGCCGCGTGGGTCGACAAGGACGTCGTGCAGTGCGGCTATTGCCAGTCGGGCCAGGTGATGAGCGCCGTCGCGCTCCTGCAGCGCAACAAGTCGCCGTCGGACGCCGACATCGACGCGGCGATGAGCGGCAACATCTGCCGCTGCGGCACCTACCAGCGCATGCGCGAGGCGATCAAGAGCGCCGCGGCGTCGTTGAGGAAGGCCTGACCATGAAAGTGAAATCCGCTTCGCGCCGCCGTTTCCTGCAATCGTCCGCCACGCTCGCGGGCGGCCTCGTCATCTCGTTCTGGCTTCCCGGGGGCGGCGGCAGGCTCGCCTTCGCCCAGGCGCCGCAGCCGCCGAAAGTCTCGCCGAACGCGTTCCTGCGGATCGGCAAGGACGGCTCCATCACCGTGGTCGTGAAGCACCTCGAGTTCGGGCAGGGCGTCACCACGGCGCTGCCGATGATCCTCTGCGAAGAGCTCGAGTGCGACTGGAACAAGGTGCGCTACGAGCTCGCGCCGGCCGCGCCGGAATACGCGCACACGATGTTCGGGATCCAGATCACCGGCGGATCCTCGTCGGTCTCCAACTCCTACGAGCAACTGCGCACGGTCGGTGCCCAGGCGCGCATGATGCTCATGCAGGCGGCCGCGGACCAATGGAAGGTGAAAGCCGCGGACGTGCGCGCCGAGAAGGGATTCGTCCTCGGCCCGGGCGGCAAGAAGCTTTCCTACGGCCAGCTCGCCGATGCCGCGGCGCGCGTGCCGGTCCCCGAGAAGGTGTCGCTCAAGGATCCGAAGAGCTTCACCGTGATCGGCAAGCCCACGCGCCGCATCGATTCGGTCGAGAAGGTCGAGGGCAAGGCGAAATTCGGCCTCGACGTGCAGAGGAAGAACCTGCACACGGCGCTGGTCGCCCATCCCCCCGTGTTCGGCGCGCTGGTGAAGAGCTTCAATGCCGACAAGGTGAAGGGCGTCGCGGGCGTGACGCACGTGGTCGAGCTGAAGAACGGCGTCGCCGTGGTGGCGGAGAATTTCTGGTCCGCGAAGAAGGGCCGCGACGCGCTCGAGATCGTGTGGGACCTGGGGCCGGGCGCGGGCATCTCCACCGCGGCCCTCGCCGCGCAGTTCCGCGAGAGCGCGAAGACCCCCGGCAAGGTCGCGAAGAAGGCCGGCAACCCCGACGCGATGAAGTCCGCGGCGAAGACGATCGTCGCCGAATACCACGTTCCCTTCCTCGCTCATGCACCAATGGAGCCCCTCAATTGCACTGTGGAGGTGCGAGCGGACGGTGCGGAGATCTGGGTCGGCTCCCAAATGCAGGGCGTGGACCAGGGCGCAGCGGCGAAGGTGCTGGGGCTGAAGCCCGAGCAGGTGAAGCTGAATACCATGCTCGCGGGCGGCGGATTCGGGCGGCGCGCGAACCCCGTGTCCGACTACGTCGTCGAGGCGTGCGAGGTCGCGAAGCAGGTAAAGGTGCCGGTCAAGGTGGTCTGGACTCGCGAGGACGACATCCGCGGCGGCTACTATCGCCCCATGTACGCCCATCGTGTCGAGGTAGGTCTCGACGCGCAGAACAAGGTCGCCGCGTGGAACCACGCGATCGTCGGCCCCTCGATCATGGCCGGCACCGCCTTCGAGTCCATGATGGTGAAGGATGGCGTCGATCCCACCTCGACCGAAGGGGTGGCCGACACGCCGTACGAGCTCGCCAACATGAATGTCACGCTGCAGACGGTGAACCCGGGCGTGCCGGTGCTGTGGTGGCGCTCCGTGGGCCACTCGCACACGGCCTTCGTGATGGAGACCATGATCGACGAGCTCGCCGCGGCCGCGGGCAAGGATCCGGTCGCGTATCGGCGCGAGCTCCTCGGCAAGCACCCCAAGGTGGCGCGCGTGCTCGACCTCGCCGCTTCGAAGGCAGGCTGGGGCACGGCACTTCCCGCGGGCCGCGCGCGCGGCATCGCGGTGCACGAGTCCTTC
>JBDTXQ010000174.1:0-5972 GCA_040006115.1 Usitatibacter sp. | reverse complement strand
CGATGCGGCGCCGGTCGCGGTGATGCCGGTCGGGCTGGAGGTGACCGTGTAGCTGGTGATGGGCGAGCCGCCGTTGCTCGCAGGCGGCGAGAAGCTCACCGTCGCTTGCGCGTTGCCGGCGGTGGCCGCGCCGATCACCGGAGCTCCGGGGACGGCGGCAGGGGTAACGGCATTCGACGACGCAGACGCCGGCCCTGTGCCGATCGCGTTCGTCGCAGTGACCGTGAAGGTGTAAGCGGTGCCGTTGGCAAGCCCAGTGACAACGATCGGCGATGCGGCGCCGGTCGCGGTGATGCCGGTCGGGCTCGAGGTGACGGTGTAGCCGGTGATGGGAGAGCCGCCGTCGCTCGCGGGCGGCGAGAACGTCACCGTCGCCTGCGCGTCGCCGGCGGTGGCCGCGCCGATCACAGGAGCTCCGGGAATGGTCAGCGCGACGGTCACCGCGACCTTGGGCGAATACTCGGAGCTGCGCACGCAACCGTCGCCACAACTGTCGACCGTAGTGGCCGCCGTCACGTTGTCGGCGAGAAATCCGGTGATCGTGCGCGTGAAGGCGAGGAAGCCGGTGGCGTCGAGTGGGGCGCTGAATACGTCGATCAGACGCTCGCCTTCCGTGAGCGAATTCATCACGTTGTTGTGATAGATCTCTATCGACGTCGGGGAGCCCTGGGACTTGAGATATCCCGTGACAACGGTATCTGCGCCCACGTGCGTCACCGAGGTGATCACCGGGTAGTTCTGCACGCTATCGGAATCGTACGGAGGCGCAGCCTCGTCGTTGGCCGTGGGGCCGTCGTCGTGGATGTCGATCCCGATGCCGCCGTTCCCAAAGCTCGCATTGCCCTGGAAGGTCACACGTCCGCCGGTGCCGGTGTCCGTTGCGATGCCCGCCGCGCCGTTGTAGCGGATGAAGTTGCTCCTGACCGAGCTCGAAGAGAAGTTCACGCCGTTGAAGAAGACGCCGCGCCCGAGGTTGCCGTTGCCCGCGCTGCCGTCGCGCCGGCCGCCGACCTGGTTGCCGACGATGTCGGCGGTACCATTGCCAGTGATCCATACCCCGATGGAGTTGGCCGATATGAGGTTGCCATCGGCGGGCGACGAGCTACCGACTCCTGTCGAGTAGTTGGTCACTTTGATGCCCGCGGCCGCATTCCCCAGTGCGTTGACACCCGCGGAGTCCGTGCCGAGGTAATTGCCCATGATGGACGTCTGTGAACCGCTCACGAATATCCCGGAGCCGTCGAACGAATAGATCGCGAGCCCCCGGATGGTCGCGTTGTTGCCCTGGAGTTGAAGGCCGTCGCACGTCGTGCAGGAACGGCCGTCGAGCTCGATCTGGATCGCGGCGTTGTTGGCGCCGCTCGCGTCGCTGTTCACCAGGGCGCCCGATTGGGTGTAGCCGTCGATCGTGAAATTGGCGCAGGTGAGGGCCGGCAGCTGGGTAAGCGGTTGGATACGGTGCGGCCCGGGCCCGGGAATCGCGAACTGGACGTCGAGAATGCCAGCGCAAGCCAAGTTTGCGCTGTTGATTGCGTCGCGCAGCGACCCCGCACCGCTGTCGAGTTTATTCGTGACGACGAAGGGCAGCGTGGAGGTGAGCGTCGCGATGGCCGACGACGCATTGGAGCCGGTGGACCCGGTGAAAGCCCCCGCCGGGAAAGTGGTGGGATACGAACCGACGGCGGTCGTCGTAACTTCGATCTGGAGGGTGCACAAGGTGAACGGCGCGAGCGACACGTTGAGGAGGGACAAGGTGCTCGCGTTGAGAGGGGCCGAGGGAATCGAGCCCGTGCAGGTGTTGCCGGTGATGATTCCCGTGTTGACGACCTGCGAGGGATAGGTGAAGGCGCTCAAAGGGATCGCGCCGCCGGTTATCCCCACGCCATCCTGGTCGTAGACCTGGATTTGCAGCACCGATGTGTTGCCCTGCAGGATCGCCGTCGGCGAATAGTAGAGGTAGACCGCGGGAGCCGCGTGCGCGCCAGACGCGCCCAGCAATGCGGCGCAAGCGAGGAAACCCGCGAATCGCTTCGCGACGGAAAGGAAAGTCATGGCCAGCTCCCTGCGCCAGATGGCGACGTAAGTGCGCGAGGCGCCCTAGGTGAGCGCTCTGTTGCCGATGGTAGTCCCGCGGGGCGGGGCTGACAATGTGGAAAATTCGGCTTTTTGCCCTATATTCGCCGGCGACGCACGTCGCGCAGCACCTCGCGCGCGGCGTTATGCCCCGGCACCCCGGTGACCCCGCCGCCCGGATGGGCGCCCGAGCCGCACAGGTAAACCCCTTTCACGGGCATCCGGTAATTGCCATGCCCCAGCACAGGCCGCGCGCTGAACAGCTGGTTCAGCGTGAGCTTCCCATGGAAGATGTCGCCGCCTACGAGGCCGAACTCGCGTTCGAGATCGAGCGGCGAGAGCGCGCGCTGGCCGAGGATCGATGCGCGGAAGTTGGGGGCAAAGCGGCTCACCTGCTCGATGACCGCATCGGCGGCGCGCTCGCGCTCGGCATCCCACGAGGCGCCCGCGGGCAGCGCGTAGCGGAAGTGCTGGCAGAAGAGGCTCGCCACGTGTTGCCCGCGCGGGGCGAGCGTGTCGTCCACGGTGCTCGGGATCAGCATCTCGACGATCGGCTCGCGCGACCAGCCGAGCTCGCGCGCGCTCGAGAACGCCCTGTCCATGAAGGCGAGCGACGGCGCCATGATGATCCCCGACCGGTGGTGCGGCTGCGTGTCGCCGGCGGGCAACGCCGAGAACTGCGGCAGCTCCGAAAGCGCCACGTTTATGCGAAAGGTCGCCGACTCCGACTGGTAGTGGCCGAAGGCCTCGCGCCATTCGCCGCCCTCCTCGCCGAGAAGCTCGAGGAGCGCGCGCGGATGAGCGTTGGAGACCACGCAACGCGCGGCGATCTCGGTGCCGTCGTCGAGCAACACGCCTCGGGCTCGTCTTTCGCGCGTGAGGATCTTCGCAACCGCGTGCCCGGTGCGGATGGCGACCCCACGGGCCTCGGCCTCGCGGCCCATCGCCTGGGTGATCGCGCCCATCCCGCCGACCGCGTGGCCCCAGCTCCCCTTGTTGCCGTTGACCTCGCCGAAGACATGGTGCAGCAGCACGTAGGCCGATCCCGGCGTATAGGGGCTCGCGAAGTTGCCCACCACGGCGTCGAAGCCGAAGCACGCCTTGATCGGCTCGGAGTCGAACCAACGATCGAGCCAGTCCGCCGCGGACACGGTGAAGAGGTCGAGGACGTCGCGCTTCGCCGGGAGCGGCAACGCGTTCATGCGCTTGCCGGCCTTCCACGCGCTGAAGAGCTCGGCGATGCCGCCGCCCACGTTGGGTGGCGTCTCGAGCAAGAGCCCACGGAGCACGTCGGCGACGACCTCGAGCCGCGCGTAGTAGCCGGGCAAGCGCTCGGCGTCGCGCTTCGAGAACCGCGCGACCTCGTGCTGCGTGGCCTCGATCCCGCCGCCCACCTTGATGAAGTTGCCGTCGGGAAGCGGCAGGAAATTCGCGAACGGCCGCTCCACGACACGCAGCCCATGCGCGGCGAGCTTCAGGTCGCGAATCACCTTCGGGTTGAGGAGGCTCACCGTGTAGCTCGCGGTGGAATTGCGAAAGCCCGGGTGGAATTCCTCGGTGACCGCAGCGCCGCCGACGACCGCGCGACGCTCGACCACGCAGACCTTCAAGCCCCCGGCTGCGAGGTAGCAGGCGCAGACGAGGCCGTTGTGGCCGCCCCCGACGATCAGCGCGTCGTATGCGCCCGGCTCTCGCGGCATGGCTTCAGCTGAGCAGGAAATGCCGGATCGCGTGCACCTGCGCGTCGTCCATCAGCATGGGCGCATGGCCGGTATTGGCGACGACATGGGACTCGGTGTGGGGACGCTTCATCATCTCGTCGAGCGTCGACTGCGTGAGGAGGTCCGAGTGCTCGCCACGGATCACCAGCGCGGGGCCGTGCACGTTGTTCCAGAAATAGCGCAGGTCCAGGTCGGCTGGCGGTGCCGCGTGAAAGTTCTTGCCGATGCCCGGGTCGTAGCGGAAGCGCCATCGGCCATGCTCGTCCTGCTTCGCCACGTGCAGGGCGAGGTGGCGCCATTTCTCCGCGGTGAGCTCGCCGAAGGGACTCACGCCGCGCATCGCCGCTTCGAACGCGTCGAGGGTGTCGTAGGTGTTCTCGCGCCCCACGTACTCGCCGATCCGCACCAGCGAGGCCTTCGGGATCATGAGGCCCACGTCGTTCATCACGAGCTTCCTCAGCGGCGAGCCCGGCGTGCTCGCCATGATCATGCCGAGGATGCCGCCCATCGAGGTGCCCAGCCAGTCGACGGTCTCGGCATGCAGGCTCGCGATGAGAGTCGCCATGTCGCCGCAGTAGACCGCGTAGGTGTAGTCGGCGGGATCGCGCAGCCAGTCGCTGCGGCCGCGGCCCACGATGTCGACGCTCACCACGTGGTAGGCGTCGGCGAGGCGCTCGGCCACGTAGTCGAAATCGCGCGCGTTCCGGGTGAGGCCGTGCACGCACACGAGCTTCCTCGGATTCCTCGCGTCGCCCCATTCCACGTAACGCATCCAGTGGAAGCCGTGGGGATCGAGGCACCTCACCTGTCCTTCGCGCATCGTCGTCTACTCCTTCATCCGCGTCACTCGATCGCAGCCGTGCTCTTCGCGCGCTCGCGAAGGATGAACTTTTGCACCTTGCCGGTGGAGGTCTTGGGGAGCACGCCGAAGACCACCGTCTTGGGCGCCTTGAAGCGCGCCATGCGGGTGCGGCAGAATTCGACGATCTCCTCCACGCTCGCGGAAGCGCCCTCCTTCAGCTCGATGAACGCGCAGGCGGTCTCGCCCCACTTGGGGTCGGGCTGCGCCACCACCGCCGCCATCATCACCGACGGGTGGCCGTGCAGGACGTCCTCGACCTCCTGCGACGAGATGTTCTCGCCGCCGGAGATGATCACGTCCTTGGAGCGGTCCTTGATCTTCACGTAGCCGTCGGGCTGCATCACCGCGAGGTCGCCGGAGTGGAACCATCCGCCACGGAACGCCTCTTCGGTGGCCGCGGGATTCTTGAGGTAGCCCTTCATGGTGATGTTGCCGCGGAACATGATTTCGCCCATGGTCTCGCCGTCCCACGGCACCGGGCGCATGGTCTCGGGGTCGAGCACATCCATGCCTTCCTGGAGGAGGTAGGCCACGCCCTGGCGCCCGTTGTGCTTCACCTGCTCCTCGAGGGGAAGCTCACCCCACTCCTCGTGCTTCGCGCAGATAGCCGCGGGGCCGTAGGTCTCGGTGAGGCCATAGACGTGCGTCATGTCGATGCCGATGCGTCCCATGCCTTCGATCATCGCGGCGGGAGGCGGCGCCGCGGCCACCAGCGCGTGCACCTCGTGCCCCATCCCTTCGCGCCATTCCGCGGGCGCGTTCACGAGCATCGAGTGAACGATCGGCGCTCCGCAGTAGTGCGTCACCTTGTGGTCGCGCATGAGCTCGAAGATCAGCCTCGCCTCGACCTTGCGCAGGCACACGCTGGTGCCCGCCGCCGCGGCCACGGTCCAGTTGAAGCACCAGCCGTTGCAATGGAACATCGGCAGCGTCCAGAGGTACACCGGGTGCTTCGGCATCGACCAGTCGAGGATGTTGTTGATCGCATTCAGGTACGCGCCGCGATAGTGATACACCACCCCCTTGGGGTTGCCGGTCGTGCCGGAGGTGTAGTTCAACGCGATCGCATCCCACTCGTCCGGCGGCATGCTCCATTCGAATTGCGGGTCCCCGCCGGCGATGAAGGCCTCGTACTCCATTTCGCCCAGCGCCTCGCCGGGGCCCTCGTACAACGCATCGGAGACGTCGATCACGATCGGCTTGCGTTTCACGAGGGTGAGCGCCTTCGAGAGGATGCCGGAGAATTCGCGGTCGGTGAAAACGATCCTCGCCTCGCCGTGGTCGAGCATGAAGGCGATCGCCTCCGCATCCAGGCG
>JBDTXQ010000173.1:0-5973 GCA_040006115.1 Usitatibacter sp. | reverse complement strand
TATTGAAGATCTTCTTGGATTCTTCGCCCCCGACGGTGGCGGCGATCACTTGCTCGAGCGGCATGTCGGCGAAACGCGTGCCGGCGACCAGCTCGTTCAGTTTCTTCACGTAGGCGGCGTGATGCTTGCCGTAGTGCAGGCCGATGGTGCGCGCCGAGATGACGGGCTCAAGGGCGCCCTCGTCCCATGGAAGGGGCGGAAGCTTGAAAGGTGCGGACATGGAATTCTCCTGAAGCTAAGGCGCGCGGGATGTGTGCTGAGAGTGGCGCGAGGGTGTGATCGCCTCCCGGGGGAGGAGGTTCCGGGTGTAGGACTTCTCTGACGCGGCTATCAGCCGAATTCGCAATGCGGCTTCCTTTCCGCCGACAGATCGTCGCAGGGGCGCGACCCATGATCTCAGATGCGGCGGGAGGGTTCTCCCGGCGTTTTTTTGATACTTATTCCAACTCAAGTGAAGCCATGAATTGGGACCGCATCGAAGGCAACTGGAAGCAGCTCAAGGGCAAGGTTCGCGAGCAGTGGGGACGCTTGACCGACGACGAGTTGGACAAGATCGCCGGCCGCCGCGAGAAGCTCGCGGGCAGCCTCCAGAATTCCTACGGGATTGCGAAGGACGAGGCCGAGAAGCAGCTCATCGATTTCCAGGCCAAGTGCGAGCGCAATCAGTGGGTCCAGTGACTGGAATCGCATAAGGAGCCCTACAAAATGAAAATGACTACTCTTTACGCCGCCCTTGCTGGGGCCTTCCTGCTCGGTACGGCGACACTTGCCCCGGCCCAGATGAGCAACGCGCCGGCCGGCAGCACCGCGGCGCACCCTGTCAAGAACGCCAAGGTGGCGGCGAGCTCGGACTACCGCGCCGACAAGGACAAGATCGAAGCCGACTACAAGGCCGCGAAGGAAAAGTGCAAGACCATGAGCGGCAATGCCAAGGATGTCTGCATGAAGCAGGCGAAGGGCGACGAGAAGGTCGCCAAGGCCGAGCTCGAGGCCAAGCGCAAAGGCACCCCGCACGCCATGTACAACGTGGCGAAGGAAAAGGCCGACGCAACTTATGAAGTCGCCAAGGAAAAGTGCGACGACATGAAGGGCGCCGACAAGAGCGCATGCAAGAAGCATGCGAAGGCGGACAAGGACAAGGCGATGGCCGACGCCAAGATGATGAAGAAGTCGTAATCCTCGCCAGCCAGCAAGACCGCAGTAACGCAAGGGCCGATCGCAGGATCGGCCCTTGCGCTTGGTGGGGGAGGGCTTGCCTCCCGCCGCGCATAGGATTCCCCTTACGCAGGATTCAGCGAATCTCACCCAACGGGTTCATCGGCGCCGACAGATCCGGCCGGACGCAGGAGCGATCATCGGTACGAATCCGGCGCAAACCAAGACGCGCCGCTGTGCAACCGCAGCAACGAGATTGGGCCGAAAAACATGAAACGCACCACACTTGTCGCAACGATCGCCGGCGCCATCCTCGTGAGCGCCACCGCGCTTGGCATCAGCGCCGCGGTCGACTCGCCGCGCTCCCTCATGTCCCCGGTCGACTACGGCGCCTCGAAGAGGGCGATCGAGACCGAGGCCCACGCGGCCGTCGCGAAATGCGGCGATCTCGACAGGCAGGCGAAGGATATGTGCAGGGCCGAGGCGAAGGCCGACGAGCGCATCCGAAAGGCTGACCTCGAGGCCCTTTATCGCGGCACCGTCGCCGCAGCCGCCGACGCGAAGCTCGCGCGCGCCAAGGCCCAATACGAAATCGCCAGGGCGAAATGCGGCGACCAACATGGCGAGGACCGCATCTCGTGCATGCGCATCGCGCGCGCGGCCAAGGCGAAAGCCGGCGAGAAGCTCGCCTCGCGGTAACTGACGCGTTACCTGAAGCTGTATTTGAAGACCAGGCGGTTGCGGCGGAGGGACACGCTCTCCGCCTTCAGCCCGTTCATGCTCGGCATGTAGCTGCGAGCGGGGCGGTAGACGATCCGGCGATCGGCCAGGTCGTAGCAGAGGTCGCGCGAAGTCGATTCGCAATTACCCTTCGGCACCTCGCGCTCCTGCTCATCGAGCCGCAGCAACTCGGGCAGCGGATCACGCCCGGTGGCGAACGGCGCGTCGGCGTGCTTCGTCACCGAGCCAGCCGAGGCCAGCGCCCTGTTGCGCAGGGAAAGCTCGACTCCATCGTTCGCTTGGGCCGCGAAGGCGATGTAGAGGATTGCGCTAACCGCTATCGAGCGAATCATATGAGGGACTCCTGTAACTGCATCTTCCGCCTGCGCCCTGTCCGGCGCCACGCAGGGCGACGATCGGCAGAGCACGGCCGACGACCGGCGAGCGTCGCCAAATACCGACACCAACGCTGCGCTTTGCACGACGCCAGCCCGTGTGAGCTCGGCCGGAGCCGGAGCCGGAGCCTTGCAGGAATCGTCCGATAGCTGATTCAGAACGGATTTCGGGGGCATTTCCCCCACGCCGACAGATATCCGCGACTGAACCCGCGATGATGGTTTCCAACAAGGAGATCACCCGCACATGGACAGCAACAGCTTCGCCTACACCCGCGCCCTCGCGCGCCAATTCTTCCCCAACTGGTCGCGCCGTGCGCGCGCGCGATGGGTGCTCGCCAAGCTGCGCGCCCAGCAGCCCAAGGTGCCGATCTCCGCGTGCTGGAGCCACGACACCCGCGCCTACTGGTTCCAGCGCACCACCCGCGCCTAGAATCCCACCGTTCCCGCCTCGCCCGTAGTGGCGAGGCGGCGTAGTATCTCCGGGACACAACTTCCGGAGCACCGCATGCATGCCTCGATGATGGAGATGCCGCTCCTCGTGTCGGATCTCATCCGGCATGCGGATCGACACCACGGCGACACCGAGATCGTGTCGCGCCGCGTGGAGGGCGACATCCACCGCTATACGTACCGCGATGCTCACGCGCGCTCGCGCAGGCTCGCGAACGCGCTCGCGGCCCTGGGCCTGACGAGGGGCGACCGCGTCGCGACGCTCGCCTGGAACGGCTACCGGCACTTCGAGCTCTACTACGCCGCCGCTGGCAGCGGCATGGTGATGCACACCGTGAACCCGCGGCTTTTCCCAGAGCAGATCGCGTGGATCATGAACGACGCCGCGGACGCGGTGCTCTTCATCGACCTCACCTTCGTTGCGCTCGCCCAGAAGCTACGCCCCGCCTGCCAGAGCCTGCGCCATGTCGTGGTGATGACCGACCGCGCGCACATGCCCTCGGAAGCAGGCGACATGCTCTGCTACGAGGAGCTCGTCGCCGCGCAGCCGGAAAGCTTCGAGTGGCCCACGTTCGACGAGAATACGGCGAGCGGTCTTTGCTACACCTCCGGGACCACCGGCAATCCGAAGGGGGCTCTCTACAGCCACCGCTCGAGCGTGCTGCACGCCTACGCGGCCTGCCTGCCCGACGCGATGGGGCTTTCGGCGCGCGATTGCGCGCTTCCCGTCGTGCCCATGTTCCATGCGAATGCCTGGGGCCTTCCTTTCGCGGCGCCGCTGGTGGGTGCGAAAGTGGTTTTCCCCGGCGCGGGGCTCGACGGCAAGTCCCTTCACGAGCTTTTCGAGACCGAGCGCGTGACTTTCTCCGCGGGAGTGCCGACGGTCTGGGGCAGCCTCATCCAGTATTTGAAGGAGAAGGGGCTGCGGCTCACCACGCTCAAGCGCACCATCATCGGCGGGGCCGCGTGCCCGCCGGCGATGATCCGCACGCTGCAGAACGACTTCGGCATCGAGGTGAACCACGGCTGGGGCATGACGGAGATGTCGCCCCTGGGAAGCGTCTGCCAACTGAAGGAGAAGCACCGCGCCCTGGCGCCCGAGGCGCAGTGCCTGCTTCGCGAGCTGCAGGGGCGCGTGGTGTTCGGCGTCGACTGGAAGATCGTCGATGACGCCGGCCGCGAGCTGCCCTGGGACGGCAAGGCTTTCGGCGACCTCATGGTGCGCGGCCCATGGGTCGTGAGCGGCTACTACAAGTCTTCGGCGAGCCCCCTCGTCGATGGCTGGTTTCCCACCGGCGACGTGGCGACCCTCGATCCGGACGGCTACCTGCACATCACCGACCGCAGCAAGGACGTGGTCAAGTCCGGCGGCGAATGGATCAGCTCGATCGACCTGGAGAACCTCGCCATGTCGCACCCCGCGGTGCTGGAAGCGGCGGTGATCGGATGCAAGCATCCCAAGTGGGACGAGCGTCCGCTGCTCGTGGCGGTGAAGCGGCCCCACGCGGAGGTCACGCGCGAGGAGCTGCTGCGCTTCTACGATGGCAAGGTCGCGAAGTGGTGGATCCCGGACGACGTGGTGTTCGTCGCCGAGCTGCCGCACACCGCGACCGGCAAGCTGCTGAAGACGGCGCTGCGCGAGACGTATGCCCACCGCTTCGCGCAGCCCGTCGAGCCGATGACCGCCGCCTAGCCCTTCAGGCAGGAACTCATGAAGGCGCGGCGCTCGTCCCCGTGCAGGTTCTTCCTGCCCGCCTCGTCGTTGCAGGCCTTCATCTTGCCTTGTTGATGGCCGGCCTCCGCGGCGGTGCGCTGCGGCGCGTCCCTGCGGATCTCCGCGGCCGCTTCGGTGTTGCCCTTCAGGCATTCGCTCATGAAGTTCTGGTGGTCGTCGCCGCGCAATCCCTTCGACTCGTGCGCGCAGGCTGCGAAGCGGCTGTGTTGCGACGCGGCCTTCGCCTCGCCCTCGTTGGCGAGGGCGCGGGGCGCGAACGCGGTTGAAACGACGGCACATGCGATGAAACAGGTGAGCTGGGTTTTCATGGGGCTCCTCGCCGGGTTGATGGAGCCGCCATGAGACGCCGCCGGGCCGCCGGGCGGCCAGCGTAAATTCCAAATTAGTCATGGGGCGTTTCAGCAGTAATAACCGCCTAGGACAATGCCCTACATCCGCTCCGCGCGACCGCCTATCCCCGATAGCGGCGTTTATCGCCATTCGTTTGAGACATTTCCCATATCGGCGCGCCTCGGGTCGGTGGAATATGGACTCACTGATTCGGGCCCCTTCGGCCCGCCGGGAGCGAAAAGTGAAGCGCGTGATGACCGAAAACGAACTGAAGCGCGAAAACACCGTTCACATCGGTACGGGTGGCCGCAGCCAGGAAAACTCCGGCCTCGGCTTCCGCCCCGCGTTCTTCGATTTCGCGACCCAGAAGATCTACCCCTCGCGCTTCGCGGACGGGCGCCTTGCCCCGTTCCATTTGCTGGACGGCCTTCCCGAGGAAGTGGTGATCGATCGCGCGCCCAACGGCCGCGTCGTCGCCACCAAGGCGAGCGTCATCTCCGGTTTCGTGCGCGACGGCTTCTTCTACACCCGCACCGCCGCGGCGCGCGCCGCCCAGGAGTGGGCCAGCACGGAATACTAAGCGCCAGCGGCGCCGGTCGAAATCCAACCGGACTCGCGCTGCGGCAGAATGGGGCCTGGCAGACCGCCATCGGAGGCCCCAATGAGCATGCTGTCCCCGGAAGAGCTTGCGCGGCTCGCATCCGCGGAGTCACTTTTCCCCTCGCCCATTCCCGTTCAATCGGTATCGAGCGACGAGTTCATGCCGAGCGCGCAGACCGCGAAGCAAGTGCAATTCGAAGCTCGCGTGAAGCAAGCCGGCACGCGCATGGCCAAGCGCCTGGGAGTGAGCCGGCGCCGCTTCTTCCAGAGCGCGGCGGGCATGGCCGCGGCCTTTCTCGCGATGAACGACACCTATGGACCGCTCTACGGCGTGTCGCGCGCCGAAGCCGCCGAACCGGAGCGCGCCGACGAGCGCGCGCGCGGCCTCGCGAGCCAGTTCATCATGGACATGCACACGCACTTCCTGCGCCCGGGCACGCGCATCATGGGATTCGTCGCGCAGAGGAACGCGGTCGGCAAGGCGGGTTGGAATCCTTCGCTCAAAGGCAAGGAGCAGACCATCGACGACCTGATGTTCGCCAATTACCTGAAGGAGATCTACCTCGACAGCGACACCAAGGTCGC
>JBDTXQ010000172.1:0-5991 GCA_040006115.1 Usitatibacter sp. | reverse complement strand
ACGCGCTCAACTGCGGCGCCTCGACCTTCATGGCGGACCTCGAGGACGCCAATTGTCCGACGTGGGACAACATGGTGTCGGGGCAGGCGAACCTGATGGACGCGGTGCGCCGCACCATCTCCTTCGAGCAGTCGGGCAAGCGCTACCTGCTGAACGAGAAGACGGCGGTGCTGCTTCCGCGCCCCCGAGGCTGGCACCTCGAGGAGAAGCATGTCGCCATCGACGGCAGGCCCGTGGCCGGCGCCTTCTTCGACTTCGGGCTCAACTTCTTCCATAACGCCGCCGAGCTGCTGAAGCGCGCGAGCGGCCCCTACTACTACCTTCCGAAGCTGGAGTCGCACCTCGAGGCGCGCCTCTGGAACGACATCTTCACGATGGCGCAGAAGGAGCTCGGCATCGCCCACGGCTCGGTGCGCGCCACGGTGCTGATCGAGACGTTGCCCGCGGCGTTCGAGATGGACGAGATCCTCTGGGAGCTGCGCAGCCATTCCGCGGGCCTGAACATCGGCCGCTGGGACTACATCTTCTCGTGCATCAAGAAGCTGCGCTCGCACCGCGAGTTCTGCCTCGCCGACCGCGCGCAGCTCACGATGACCGCGCCTTTCATGCGCAGCTACGCGCTGCTGCTCATCAAGACGTGCCACCGGCGCGGCGCCCCGGCCATGGGCGGCATGGCGGCACAGATTCCGATCAAGAACGACCCCGCCGCGAATGAGGCTGCGATGGCCAAGGTGCGCGCCGACAAGGAGCGCGAGGCGAAGGACGGCTGCGACGGCACCTGGGTCGCGCACCCGGGCCTGGTGCCGATCGCCAAGGAGATCTTCGACAAGCACATGCCGGGGCCGAACCAATACGCGAAGCAGCGTCCCGACGTGAACGTGACGGCGGCGAACCTTCTCGACTTCAAGCCCGAGGCGCCGATCACCGAAGCGGGGCTGCGCAACAACGTGCAGGTCGGCATCCAGTACCTGGGATCGTGGCTATCGGGCAACGGTTGCGTGCCGATCTTCAACCTGATGGAAGACGCCGCGACCGCGGAGATCTCGCGCTCGCAGGTGTGGCAGTGGATGCGCTCGCCCAAGGGCGTGCTCGACGACGGCCGCAAGGTCACGCGCGAGCTTTTCCACGAGATCCTCGCCGAGGAACTGAGGAAGACGCCGTCGATCGTCGGCGCGGACGCCGACGCGGCGGGCCGCTACGCCGAGGGGGCGAAGCTCTTCGAGGAGATCACGACGTCGGACGAGTACGTGGAGTTCCTGACGCTGCCCGCGTACGTCGCCATCGACTAGCGGCAGGCCACCCGCGCCTGCATGGACCCTCCCGCGTTACACGCCCTGCGCCTGGAGGTCGGCGTGATAGCTGGAGCGCACCATCGGCCCGCAAGCCGCGTTGGCGAACCCCATCTCGGCGGCCCTCGCCTCGAACATCTTGAACTCGTCCGGGTGCGCGAAGCGCGCCACCGGGAGGTGGTGCTTCGAAGGCTGCAGGTATTGCCCGAGGGTGAGCATCTCCACGTCGTGCGCGCGCAGGTCGCGCATCACCTCGAGGATCTCGTCGTTGGTCTCGCCCAGGCCCAGCATCAGGCCGGACTTGGTCGGCACGCGCGGATGCGCCGCCTTGAACTGCCTCAGCAGCAGGAGCGAGTGCGCGTAGTCCGAGCCCGGGCGCGCGGCCTTGTAGAGGCGCGGCACGGTCTCGAGGTTGTGGTTCATCACGTCGGGCGGGCCTGCGTCGAGGACGGCGAGCGCGCGGTCCAGGCGCCCGCGGAAATCCGGCGTGAGGATCTCGATCCTCGTCGCCGGCGAAAGCTCGCGCACGGCGCGGATGCAGTCGACGAAATGCTGTGCGCCGCCATCGCGCAGGTCGTCGCGGTCCACGCTCGTGATGACGACGTACTCGAGGCCCATCTTCGCGATCGTCTCGCCCAGGCGGCGCGGCTCCTCGGCATCGAGGGGCAGCGGGCGGCCGTGGGCCACGTCGCAGAACGGGCAGCGGCGCGTGCAGAGGCTCCCCATGATCATGAAGGTCGCGGTGCCGCGCCCGAAGCACTCGCCGATGTTGGGGCACGAGGCTTCCTCGCAGACGGTGTGCAGGTTCGCCTCGCGCAGGATCTTCTTGATCTGGGTGAAGCGCTCGCCGCCGCCGGCGCGCACGCGGATCCACTCGGGCTTGCGAAGCGGCTCGCCCGCGACCACCTTGATCGGGATGCGCGCGGTCTTCAGCGAGCGCTTCTGCAGGATCTTCAGCTCGGAGTCAGGCATCTCGTGACGGATTCGGCAAGCGACTGTTGCACCGCACTAATTTTATCACGCACGCCCAGGTCGACGAGCCGCGTGGCGGCGAGGCCGGGGTAGCCGCACGGATCGATGCGCGAGAAGGGCTCGAGGTCGTTCGCGACGTTGAGCGCGATCCCGTGATAACTGCAGCCGCGGGCGATGCGAAGGCCGATGGCAGCGATCTTGGCGCCATCGACGTAGACCCCCGGCATTCCGGCGCGGCGCCCGGCCTCGATGCCGTAACCCGCGAGGAGGTCCAGCGATGATTCCTCGAGGCGGCGCACCAGCTCCCGCGCGCCGATGCCGAGACGGCGCAGGTCGACCATCGTATAGACGACCGCCTGTCCCGGGCCGTGGTAAGTCACCTGCCCACCCCGGTCCGTGGCGACGACCGGAATGTCGCGCGGGGCGAGAACGTGCGCGCGACGTCCGGCGAGCCCGAGCGTGAAAACAGGAGGATGCTCCAGCACCCAGAGCTCGTCTTCGGTACCCGCCGCGCGCGAGGCGTTGAACGCCTGCATCGCCTTCCACGTGGGCTGGTACGCGACGAGCCCGAGCTTGCGGACTTTCATCTCGGGTTCGATCGTCCGCGGATGGAAGGCGAGGAACCGGCCTGGGGCTGGTCCGCTTCGCCCACCGGCGTCACGCCGCGACGGTGCGCGCGCTCCCGAGCTTCGCCTTGTAGTCCTGGTAGAGCGAGTGCATGCGCCGGAAGGCCGGCCCGGGCTTGCCGCTGCCCACGGGCTTGCCGTCGAGCGTGGTGACGGCAAGCACTTCCTTGGTCGACGAAGTGAGCCAGATCTCGTCGGCGGAGCGCACCTCGGCCTCGGTGATCGGCCGGATCTCGAGCTTCACCGCGCCCTCGCGGGCGAGCTTTGCCGCGAGCTCGTAGGTGATGCCGAGCAGGATGAGATTGTCCCGCGGTGGGGCCGCGACCACGCCGTTCTTCACGATGAAGACGTTCGACGACGAGGCCTCGGTCAGCATGCCATCGCGGAAGAGGATGGTCTCCGTGGCGCCGGCCTCCACCGAGATCTGGCGCGCGAGGACGTTGCCGAGGAGCGACGTGCTCTTCACGTGGCACTTCTCCCAGCGGAAGTCGCGCGAGGTCACGCACGCGACGCCGTTCTCGATCGCCTCCTTGGAGGGCGACACGAGGGGATTGGACATCATGAACACCGTCGGCACGAGGTCCTTTGGGATCACGTGATCGCGCTTCTGCGGCGCGCCGCGCGTTACCTGGATGTAGACCGCCTGGTTGCCCGGATGGTGTGCGAGGAGCTCGGCCGTGGCGCGGATCCACTCTTCCACCGTGCGCGGATTCTTCAGCTGGATCTCGTCCATGGAGCGCTGCAGGCGCTCGAAGTGCTCGCGCGCGTGCAGCGGCACTCCCTCGTATACGGGGATCACCTCGTACACGCCGTCGCCGAAGATGAAGCCACGGTCGAGGGGCGAGATCCAGATCTGGTCGAGGGGGAGAAGCCTGCCGTTGAAATGGGCGATGGGCGCGGTCATGGCGGTCGGCGGAACATGAGTCGGAGGGTGTCCCAGCCGCGGGACAGGAAGCCCGCCACGGGCACTTCTTCGAGCGCCACGACGGGGTATTCGGCAACGGGCGCGTTGTCGCGCGTGATCTTTATTATCCCCGCTTTCTGACCGGCGGCAAGCGGCGCCACGAAGGGCTGGCGCGTTTCGAGCACGCCGGAAAGGCCGGTGAATCGCTCGCGCGGCAGGGTGAGCCAGATGTCGCGGTCGAAGCCGAGGGGCACCGCATTCCGGGTGCCCTTGAGGATCTCCGGCGAAGCGATCGCCTGCCCCTTGCGATAGAGAAGGCGCGTCTCGTAGGCCTGGAAGCCGAAGTTGAGGAGCTTCTGGCTCTCGGTGGTGCGCGCGGTGTCCGACTGCGTGCCGAGCACCACGGAGATGAGACGCCGCTCGCCGCGCTTGGCGCTCGCGAGCAGGCAATAGCCGGCGGATTCGGTGAAGCCCGTCTTCATGCCGTCCACCGTGGGATCGATCCAAAGCAAACGGTTGCGGTTGACCTGCTTGATGTTGTTGAAGGTGAACTCGCGCTGCGAGTACAGGGGATAGTGCTGCGGGAAGTCGCGCATCAACGCGCCAGCGAGGCTCACCATGTCGCGCGCCGACGAGTGGTGCCCCTCGCCTGGAACTCCCGTCGCGTTCGCGAACCTGGTGTGGGCGAGCCCGAGGCGCTCGGCCTCGCCGTTCATCATCGCGACGAAACCTTCCTCGGACCCGCCGATCGCCTCGGCGAGCGCGATCGAGGCGTCGTTGCCCGACTGGATGATCATGCCGCGGATGAGGTCGGACACGGCGACGGGCTTGCCCGCCTCGATGAACATGCGCGAGCCGATCGCCTTCTGCGCCTTCATCGAGGGCGTGAGGCTCTGCGCGAGTTCGATCTTGTGGTCGCGCAGCGCGCCGAACACGACGTACGCGGTCATCAGCTTGGTGAGGGACGCCGGGTCGAAGCGGTCGTTCTCGGCGGCGGAGGCGAGCGTCTGCCCGCTCAAGGCGTCCACCACGAGGTAGGCCTTGGCCGCGATCGGCGGGGGTGTCACGGTTTGCGCGGGCGCTGCGGGCGCGAGCGTGAGCAATGCGCACAGCAGGAAGCATCTCATCGGCAGGCGGTCTTCAGCGCGTGGTGGAGAGGGCCGGGACGAAGCCCAGGCTCTGGCGAACCTTGTCGGCGATGGCGAGGGCCTCCTCGCGGTTGCGGTACGGGCCGAGCCGCACGCGATGAAAGCCGTCGCGCGCGCTCATCTCCACCGGCTCCAGGTTCCAAGAAAGCTCGCGCGCGACCTTGTCGCGGAAGCTCTCCGCGCCCTCGCGGCTCGCGAAGGCGCCCAGCTGCAGCCACAGGCCCGCGCCCTCGTCGACCACGACCGGCGTCTCCACGGCGACCTGGGCGGGCGGCGGCGCCTGCGCGGTGGCGCGCTGCGGCTCCGGCGAGTCGAACACGCGCTCGACCTCGACCATGCCGCTGCCGGGCCCGGCGATGCCGATTTTCGAGGCGGCGGCGAACGAGAGGTCGATGATGCGGTTCGAGTGGAACGGCCCGCGGTCGTTGATACGCACGACCACCCACTGCCCGTTCTTCAGGTTGGTCACGCGCACGTAACTCGGGATCGGGAGGGTGGGATGCGCCGCGGTCATCGCGAACATGTCGTAGGGCTCGCCCGACGCGGTCTTCTGCCCGTGGAATTTGCGGCCGTACCACGACGCGATGCCGCGCTGCTTGAAAGGATCCTTGTTCACCACGGGAACGTAGCTGTGGCCGAACACCGTGTAGGGGCGATTCGCGTAGCGATGGAAGGGCTCGTCGCGCGGCACCGCGTTGGGAATGCTCGCGAGGTTCTCGGGAATCGTCTCCGGAGGCCCGTCGTCGGAGTAGTACTTCGGCGAGGTGGCGCCCTTCGGGGAAGTCTTCGGCGTGGTCGCGCAGCCGGCCACGATCGTCATCGCCGCGAAGGCGGCCGCCCAGGCGCGCCTCAACTGGACACCAATTGCTTGTGGGTGGCGATCGACATGAGGATGCCGAAGCCCACCAGGATCGACAGGAGCGCCGTCCCGCCATAGCTGATCATCGGCAGCGGAACGCCCACCACCGGCAGGATGCCGCTCACCATTCCCATGTTGACGAACGCGTAGGTGAAGAAGGTGAGCGTGATGGCGCCTGCGGTGAGGCGCGAGA
>JBDTXQ010000171.1:0-6011 GCA_040006115.1 Usitatibacter sp. | reverse complement strand
TCCCGCGTAGTCGCGGCGGACTTTCGCGAGGCGCGCCTCGTATTGCGCGGCGGGGGCGGCGCCGTCCTCACCGGCTAGGGCGCCGATCGCGCGCATGAGGCGCGGCACGTCCTCGAAGTTGCGCGATTGCGCGACGAATACCGCGGCGCCGACGGCTTCGATGTGCTTGATGTCCTCGCGGCGCACGCTGTCCTTCCACGCGAGCACCAGGTCCGGCTTCAGCGCCGCGATGCTCTCGATCGACACGCCCGCCGCCGTGGACACCTGCGGCAACGACCTTGCTTGCGGCGGATAGTCGCTGTGGGCGCTCACCCCTACCACGCGCTCCCCGGCGCCCACCGAGAAGGCGAGCTCGGTGAGCGACGGCGCCAGCGTCACTATCCGCTGCGCGGGTTGATTCAGCTCGACCCTGCGGCCGAGATCATCCTTCAGCGAGATGGATGCAGCGACGGACGATGTGGTGCATACGGCTATGAATGCGCAGATCCAAAGCTTTTTCTTCAACGCAGCCGCCGCCGCTTCTCGTAGGTTTCCCTGACAAGGGCGCAGTCGTCGAGGAAATGCGCAAGCTCCCCGAGCGTGAGCGCCTGCGCGGCATCGACCAATGCCTTCCCGGGTTCCGGATGCACGTCCGTGAGGATCAGGTTCGCGCCTGCGATGATGCCCTGCGCCGCGACGTGGAAGATGTCCTGCAGCCCATCGGGCGCCACGGCGCGGATGCCCACCGAGTGCGACGGATCGATGCATACCGGCATGCGCGTGAGGCGCTTCACCACCGGCACGTGGGCGAAGTCCACGAGGTTGCGATGGGGATCGCCGAAGTTGGTCTTCATCCCGCGCAGGCAGAAGACGATGTCGCGGTTGCCGGCGCTCGCTACGTACTCCGCGGCCAGCAGCGACTCGTGCAGCGTGATGCCGAAGCCGCGCTTCAGCAGGATCGGGAAGTCGCGCTGGCTCCCCACGGTCTTCAGGAGCTCGAAGTTCTGCGTATTGCGCGTGCCGATTTGCAGCATCACCCCGGTGGGGTCGCCGGTCTCGCGCAAGGCCCCACGGATCTCGTCCAGGTGCTCGTCGCGGGTGACCTCCATCGAGATGACGCGGATGCCGTGCTTGCCGGCGAGCTCGAACACGTACGGCAGGCAGCTCTTGCCGTAGCCCTGGAAGGAGTACGGGCTGGTGCGCGGCTTGTACGCCCCCATGCGCGCGCAACTCTGCCCGGCGGCGGCGAGCGCCTTGAAGGTCTGCTCGGTGTACTCGCGCGTGTCGACCGCGTTCAACCCGGCCACCACGTGGAAAGAGTCCTGGTCGAAGGTCACGCCCCGGTACGTGAAGCGGATCGACTCGTCGCTCGGCTTGTGGCGCCCGAGGATCCTGAACTCGTCGGCCTTGCTCATTCGCTGTGCTTGAGACGGCGCCCGCGCACGCCCTGCGAGAGCGTGTCGAGGAGCCGAGCGGTGTCGTCCCATCCCAGGCAGGGATCGGTGATCGAGACGCCATGGGCGAGCGGCTTGCCGGGCACGAGGTCCTGCCGGCCGGCATTGAGATGGCTTTCCACCATCACGCCCACGATGCGCTCGTCGCCCGCGGCAAGCTGGCGCGCGACGTCGGCGGCCACCTCCATCTGCCTTTCGAATTTCTTCGACGCGTTGGCGTGGGAGAAGTCGACCATGAGGTGCGGGGCGAGGCCCGCGCCGGCGAGCTCCTTCGCGGCCGCCTCCACGCCCTCCGCATCGTAGTTGGGCACCTTGCCGCCGCGCAGGATCACATGGCAGTCCTCATTGCCCACGGTCTCGAAGATCGCCGCCTGGCCGGTCTTGGTCATCCCCATGAACGCGTGGGGCGCGGCGGCGGCGCGCAGCGCATCCACCGCCACCTTGATCGAGCCGTCGGTGCCGTTCTTGAATCCCACCGGGCACGACAACCCCGAGGCGAGCTGGCGATGGGACTGCGACTCGGTCGTGCGCGCGCCGATCGCGCCCCAGGCGATGAGGTCAGAAATGTACTGCGGCGAGAGGAGGTCGAGGAACTCGGTGCCCGCCGGCAATCCCATGCGGTTGATGTCGAGGAGGAGCTTCCTCGCGAGGCGCAGCCCCTCGTTGATGGCGAAGCTGCCGTCGAGGCGCGGGTCGTTGATGAAGCCTTTCCATCCGACCGTGGTGCGCGGCTTCTCGAAGTAGACGCGCATCACGATGAGGAGGTCCGCCGCGTGGCGTTGCGCCGCCTGCCTGAGGCGCGCAGCGTATTCGAGCGCGGCGCCCGAATCGTGGATCGAGCACGGCCCCACCACCGCGACCAGGCGGTCGTCGGCGCCGTGGAGGATGCGGTGCACCGCTTGCCGCGCGTTGGTGACCGTGGCGAGGGACGCCGCGTCGACGGGCAGCTCCTCGAGCAGGAGCTGCGGCGCGATGAGCGCGCGCACGCCGCAGATGCGCAGGTCGTCCGTCCGCTTGGGGTCTGACCCCGGTTCACTCGCTTGGGGTCTGACCCCGATCTTTCCGCCGATGACTTTCATCACTCCTCCACCGCGACGCGTCGGGCGCGCACGCCTTCGGCGAGCGTGTCGAGCAGGTTGACCGTGTCCGCCCAGCCCAGGCACGCGTCGGTGATCGACACGCCGTAGTCGAGCGGCCTGCCGGGCACGAGGTCCTGGCGCCCGGGATTGATGTGGCTCTCGATCATGACGCCGACGATGCGCCGTTCGCCGCGGGCGAGCTGACCCGCCACGTCGCGCCCCACGTCGAGCTGCTTCTGGAACTGCTTCGACGAGTTGGCGTGGGAGAAATCCACCATGAGATGCTGCGCGAGGCCCGTGGCGGCGAGCTCGCGGCACGCGCTCTCGATGCTCGCCGCGTCGTAGTTGGGCGATCTTCCGCCGCGCAGGATCACGTGGCAGTCCTCGTTGCCCGCGGTCTTGAACACCGCGACGTGGCCGGACTTGGTGACCGAGATGAAGTGGTGGCGCGCCGCCGCGGCCTTGATCGCGTCCACGGCGATGCGGATGTTGCCGTCGGTGCCGTTCTTGAATCCCACCGGGCAGGAAAGGCCCGAGGCGAGCTGGCGATGGGACTGCGACTCCGTGGTGCGCGCGCCGATCGCGCCCCAGGCGATGAGGTCGGCGATGTACTGCGGCGAGATGAGGTCGAGGAACTCGGTGCCGCACGGCACGCCGATCTCGTTGACCTCGAGAAGCAGCTTCCTCGCGAGCCGGATCCCCTCGTTCATGTCGAAGGTCTCGTCCAGGCGCGGGTCGTTGATGAAGCCCTTCCAGCCGACGGTGGTGCGCGGCTTCTCGAAGTACACGCGCATCACGATGGCGAGGTCGTGCGCGAGCCGCTCGCGCTCGCCCTTCAGGCGCTTCGCGTAGTCGACCGCCGCCTGGTAGTCGTGGATCGAGCACGGGCCCACCACCACCAGCAGGCGGTCGTCGGCGCCGCGCAGGATGTCGTGCACCGCACGGCGACCCTCGAAGGTCGCTTCCTCGGAGCGCTCGGTGGCGGCGAGCTCGCGCATCACCTGCATTGGCGCGAGGAGCTCGTCGCCCTGCTCGATGCGGACGTCATCGGTTCTCACGTGCGGCATGCCCTTGGCGCTCCCCCATAAACAAAAACCGCCAGATTTCGGTCTGGCGGTTTGCGTGGATTCGTCGACTACACCCGGCTCAAATCCTCTCAACCGCCAGCGGCGTGAGATAGAAGAACCAGAAGAAATAGGCGGTCCGGCGATTCATGCGTCAAATGCTAGCATAACCCCCATGAGACGTCTCCTCGCGGTGCTCTGCGCGATCGCGCCCGCGGCGCTGGCGCAGCCCTCCGGTTCCCCCGCCGCCCGCCCCTTCAGCGTCACCCTCGATGCGAAGGCGATGCACGAGGAATGCGTGCGCCTGGAGGCGGGCGAGAATCGCAGGTTCTACTGGAAATCCGACGCTCCCGTCGACTTCAACATCCATTACCACCGGGAACGCGAGGTCTTCTACCCGGTGAAACGCGACGCCATGCGCGGCGACGGCGGCTCCTTCACCGCGAAGACCGGCGAGGACTACTGCTGGATGTGGACCGCGCGCGCCAAGGCCGCGAGGCTCGAGGGAAAGATCGAGCCGAAGTGACCTACGCCGGCACGAACTTCAGCGCCACCCCGTTGTTGCAATAGCGCTTGCCGGTGGGCTTGGGGCCGTCGTCGAAGATATGCCCCTGGTGGCCTTCACAGCGCGCGCAGTGGTACTCGGTGCGCGGCAGGACCAGCTTGAAATCGGTCTTGGTCTCGAGATGCCCGGGTATGGACGAGAAGAAGCTCGGCCAGCCCGTGCCGCTCTCGAACTTGGTCTCCGAGGTGAAGAGCGCGAGGTCGCAGCCGGCGCACGCGAAAGTGCCCTTGCGCTTCTCGCCGTTCAGCGGGCTCGTGCCGGCACGCTCCGTGGATTCGTGGCGCAGGACCGCGTAGGCCGGGGGCGAGAGGCGCTTCTTCCACTCGTCGTCGGAGAGCCTCAGCTTCTCGACCTTGGGTTCTGCGGGATTGGCGGCCTCGGCGCGATGCATGGCGAACAGCGCTCCGAGGGTGGCGATGAAATGTCTGCGGTTCATGGTCATGTCCGATATACGGGAATGACGGTGAGTCGGATGCGGCCGGCCGGGCTTACGCGGTGCCGCCCACGGTGAGTCCCTCGATGCGGATGGTGGGCTGGCCCACGCCCACCGGCACGCTCTGCCCCTCCTTGCCGCACACGCCGATGCCCGGGTCGAGGCACATGTCGTTGCCGATCATGGTGACTCGCGTGAGGGCGTCGGGCCCGTTGCCGATGAGGGTCGCGCCCTTCACGGGGTACTGGATCTTGCCGTTCTCCACCCAGTAGGCCTCGGAGGCGGAGAACACGAACTTGCCGCTGGTGATGTCGACCTCGCCGCCGCCGAAGTTCACCGCGTAGAGGCCGCGGTCGACCGAAGCGATGATCTCGGCGGGATCCCTGTCCCCGCCCATCATGAAGGTGTTGGTCATGCGCGGCATCGGGATCGCCGCGTACGACTCGCGCCGCCCGTTGCCGGTGACCGGCACGCCCATGAGGCGGGAGTTGAGGCGATCCTGCAGGTAGCCGCGCAGGATGCCGTCCTCGATGAGGACGTTGCGCGTGGTGGGGTTGCCCTCGTCGTCCACGGAGAGCGAGCCGCGGCGGTCGGGCAGCGTGCCGTCGTCCACCACGGTTACGCCCGGCGCGGCGACGCGTTCGCCGATGCGCCCGCTGAAGGCCGACGTGCCCTTGCGGTTGAAGTCGCCCTCGAGCCCGTGGCCGATGGCCTCGTGCAGCAGCACGCCGGGCCAGCCCGGGCCGAGCACCACGCTCATCACGCCGGCGGGGGCCGGGCGCGAATCAAGGTTCACGATCGCCTGGCGCACCGCGTCGCGCGCGAGCTCGGCGAGGATCTCGCCGGTGAAGAACCCGTAGCCGAAGCGCCCGCCCGCACCGCCGTGTCCCTGCTCGCGGCGACCGCCCTGCTCGGCGATCACGGTGATCGACAAGTGCACCAACGGACGCACGTCCGCCGCGACCCCGCCGTCGGCCCGCGCCACCAGCATTACGTCGTATTCGCCCGAGAGGCGCGCCATCACCTGCTTCACGCGCGGATCGATGGCGCGCGCGTGCTTCTCGATCGCCTCGAGGATCTTCACCTTGGCGCCGTCGCCGAACTGCGTGATCGGGTCGATGGGCGCATAGAGAGCGAGGCCCGGGCGCACTCCCGCGCTGCCGATCAGCCGGTCGCCGCCGTCGGCGGCGATGGCGCGCGTCACCTTGGCCGCGGCCTCGAGCGCATCGGCATTGATGTCGTCGGAATAGGCGAAGGCGGTCTTCTCGCCCGCCACCGCGCGCACGCCCACGCCCTGGTCGATGGAGTAGCTGCCCGATTTCACCTCGCCCTCCTCGAGCGACCAGCCCTCGGAGCGGTTGTACTGGAAGTAGAGGTCGGCATCGTCGGCCTTGTGGGCGAGGATGGTGCCGAACACCTTGTTGGTCGCGACCTCGT
>JBDTXQ010000170.1:0-6027 GCA_040006115.1 Usitatibacter sp. | reverse complement strand
AGGGCATCTATGATGTCGACGCGTTTGAAAAAATCCTCGGCAAGCGCTTTCCCGAAAATCGCATCCTCAGCCACGATCTCCTGGAAGGATGCTACGCCCGCGCCGCGGTCGTCTCCGATATTCAACTCTACGAGGATCATCCCTGGCATTTCCGCGCCGACGTCCGCCGCCGGCATCGCTGGATTCGCGGAGACTGGCAGATCGCCGGGTGGCTCCTGAGGCGCGTCCCCGGCGCCGGGGGCGCGCGGCCGAGGAACCCGCTGTCGCTGTTGTCGCAATGGAAAATCTTCGACAACCTGCGGCGCAGCCTCTTTTCTCCCGCTTTGCTCGTCCTTCTGATCCTCGGCTGGACGGTGCTCGCGCCGGCGCTGTGGTGGACGCTGGTGGCGATCGGCATCCTGGTCGCCCCTTCCTTGATCGCGTCGCTGATCCAATTGCTGCACAAGCCGCGCGACGTGGCGATCGCGCAGCACGTCGTCTTCGCTTCGCGCGCCGCATTGCAACGCGGGGCCCAGATCGCGTTCTCGCTGGCGTGCCTACCCTACGAGGCGTATTTCAGCGCCGGGGCGATTCTGCAGACGCATTGGAGGATGCTCGTCACCCACAGGCGGCTGCTTGAATGGACGCCGTCCGGCGACGAGGACCGCGGCGATCGCACTTCGCTGGCGGCCTCGCTCTCGGCGATGTGGGCCGGCCCGGCTGTCGCCATCGCGGTGGCCGGCTACCTCTGGTATTTCGACCCCGCGGTGCTCCGGGTGGCGGAGCCGTTCGTGCTGCTCTGGGTGATCTCCCCGGCTCTTGCCTGGTGGATCAGTCTTCCGCTCTCTCCGCGCATCGCGAAGCTTGGCGAAGATCAAACCGCGTTCCTGCGCAAGCTTGCGCGCCGAACCTGGGGCTATTTCGAAACATTCGTCGGCCCCGCGGATCACTGGCTTCCGCCAGACAACCTTCAGGAAGTCCCAGTCCGCACGATCGCGCATCGCACGTCGCCGACCAACATGGGCATCGCGCTTCTTGCCGACCTGGCGGCATACGATTTCGGATTTCTCGCGGCGGGACGCCTGCTCGAACGCATCGCGAACGCGCTGCGAACCATGGGATCGCTCGAAAAGTACCTGGGCCATTTCTACAACTGGTACGACACGCAGTCCCTTCAGCCGCTCTCACCCCGATACGTATCTTCGGTGGACAGCGGCAACCTTGCCGGCCACCTCCTTACCCTGCGCGCAGGGCTGTGCGGCCTGCGCGACGACCGAATCGTCTCGCCGCGGCTGTTCACGGGTCTCCTCGACACCGCGGGTGTGTTCGTCGATTCCCTTCACGACGAGAGCCCGGCGGCTGTCAGGCGGGAAAGCCATGACCTGATAGACGCCTGCAGCCTAGTGCCGACCACTGCCGACGGCGCGCGACGCGCGCTCGATCGAGTGGCCGGCGCAATCGCTGCCCTCGATGCCGGTGCCGCGGCGAGCGAGCCCAGTGCCTGGCGGGAGGCGCTGGCGATTCAATGTCGAAGCGCCCAGGATGAATTGGCCCGATTCGCGCCGTGGCTGCAATTGCCGGAGTTCGAAGCGCTCATGATCGAGCTTCCGGCGTTGGTGATGATTCCCACGCTGCGCGAATTGACGAACCTGGTCGCGGAGCTGGCCCCGCACATCGATCGCTTGCGAGCTGCGGCCGCCAGCCAGGCCAAGCGTAAAGCGCTGGACGAATTGAAGACGCTCGTCGAGGTCGCGAGCGCCCGGGCGCGTGAGCGCATCGCCGAGATCGAACGGCTTGCGTTGCAGTGCGGGGAATTCGCGCAGATGGACTTCGGCTTCCTCTACGACACCGCGCGCCATCTGTTCACGGTCGGCTACAACGTCGACGAGCGCCACCGCGACTCGAGCTACTACGATCTGCTCGCATCGGAGGCGCGGCTCACGACGTTCGTCGCCATTGCCCAGGGCCAGGTTCCCCAGGAGAGCTGGTTCGCGCTGGGGCGGCTCCTCACGTCCGCGGGCAACCGTCACGTCCTGTTGTCGTGGACCGGTTCGATGTTCGAGTACCTGATGCCGTCGCTGGTGATGCCGGCCTACGAGAACACGCTGCTGGAGGAGTCGGGCGAGGCGGCCGTGGAGCGGCAGATCTCCCATGGCAGGCAGCTCGGTATTCCGTGGGGGATGTCGGAGTCGGGATACAACGCGGTGGATGCGAGCCTCAACTATCAGTATCGCGCGTTCGGCGTGCCCGGCCTCGGGCTGAAGCTCGGACTTGCCGATGACGTCGTGGTTGCGCCGTACGCTTCGGCGCTCGCCCTCATGGTCGCGCCCGAGGCTGCGTGCGTGAACCTGCAGCGGCTTGCGGCCGAGGGAATGGCGGGGCAGTTCGGTCTCTTCGAAGCGATCGACTACACGCCGTCGCGCTTGCCGCGCGGACAGGCAAGCGCGATTGTGAGGTCATTCATGGCTCACCACCAGGGCATGAGCGTGATCGCGCTGGGCCATCTGCTGCTCGATCGGCCGATGCAGAGGCGTTTCGAGTCGGATCCCCTGTTCCAGTCGGCTCTCCTGCTCCTGCAGGAGAGGATTCCGAACTCCGTCGCGTTCCTTCCGCACATCAGCGCCTTCGCGGGTATCCGCGCCAATGTGCCGGAGGCGCAGACCCCGGTGCGCGTCATCGCGAGCCCGGCGACGCCCACCCCCGAAGTGCAACTGCTGTCGAATGGCCGCTATCACGTCATGGTCACCAATGCGGGGGGCGGAAGCAGCCGCTGGAACGATCTCGCGATCACGCGCTGGCGCGAGGACGCCACCTGCGACAACTGGGGCACGTTCTGCTACATCCGCGACGTCGCGAGCGGCGTGTTCTGGTCGACCGCGCATCAACCGACCGGGAAGGCCGCGGATCACTACGAGGCGATCTTCTCGGAGGGGCGCGCCGAGTTTCGCCGCAGCGACCACGGGCTGGACGTCCACACGGAAATCGCCGTCTCGCCCGAGGACGACATCGAGCTGCGACGCACGCGCATCGTCAACTCCTCGAGGGTCCGCAAGGTCATCGAGCTCACGAGCTATGCCGAGCTCGTCCTCGCTGCGCAGGCAGCGGACGCCATCCACCCGGCGTTCAGCAACCTGTTCGTCCAGACGGAAATTTCGGGAGAGGACCGGGCCATCCTCTGCACGCGCCGCGCGCGCTCGCCCGACGAGAAGACGCCCTGGGCGTTCCATTTGATGGCGGTGCACGGCGCGACCGCCAGCGACGTTTCCTACGAGACCGATCGGATGCGCTTCGTCGGCCGCGGCAACACGCCGGCGGCCCCGCAGGCAATGCTCGATCGCGCTCCGCTCTCGGGCAGCGCGGGACCGGTGCTCGATCCCATCGCCTCCATCCGGTTGCGCATTGCGCTGGAACCGGAGCAGACCGCGACGATCGACATGGTCTACGGCGTCGCCGAAACGCGCGAGGCCGCGATCGTGCTGGTGAAGAAGTACCAGGATCCGCGGCTTGCGGATCGCGTCGTGGAGCTGGCGTGGACGCACGCGCAGGTCGTGCTGCGGCAGATCAATGCCACGGAAGGCGATGCGCGCCTCTACGCGCGCCTTGGCAATTCGATCGTGTTCGCGAGCGCGGCCCTGCGTGCCGAGGCCGCGGTGATCTCCAGGAACCGCCGCGGGCAGTCGGGGCTCTGGGGATACGCGATTTCCGGAGACCTGCCGATCGTGCTCCTTCGCATCGCCGATGCGGCCAATATCGATCTCGTGCGCCAACTGGTGCAGGCGCACGCGTATTGGCGCCTCAAGGGCCTCGCGGTGGATCTCGTCATCTGGAACGAGGAGCACGCCGGATATCGGCAGGGGCTCCAGGATCAGATCATCGGGCTCATTTCCGCGCGCGTCGAAGCCCAGATGATGGACCGGCCCGGAGGGATCTTCGTGAGGCGCGGCGACCAGATTTCCGATGAGGACCGCGTCCTCCTCGAGTCGGTCGCGCGCGTGATCGTCTCGGACGCCAACGGCGCGCTCGCCGACCAGGTGGGCGGCCGCGTGGTGTCCGAGGTGCGCGTTCCGCGATTCACCGCGGAACGAGAGCATCGGATCGAAAGCGTCGCGGGCACCCTGCCGCGACGCCAGCTGATCCTCGGCAACGGGCTCGGCGGATTCACGCCCGACGGCGGCGAGTACGTCATTACGGTCGAGGACGGGCATGCCACACCCGCGCCCTGGGTCAACGTGCTCGCGAATCCGGGCTTCGGCTCGATCGTCTCGGAAAGCGGCGGGACTTACACATGGAGCGAGAACGCCCATGAATTCCGCCTCTCGCCCTGGAGCGACGATCCAGTGAGCGATTCCACCGGCGAAGCCTTCTACCTTCGCGACGAGGAGAGCGGGCACTTCTGGTCCGCGACGCCGCTGCCGGCGCGCGGCCGCACGCCGTACGTGACGCGCCACGGCTTCGGGTACACGGTATTCGAGCACGACGAGGACGGGATCTTCACGGAGCTGTGGGTGTATGTCGCGCGCGAGGCCGCGATCAAGTTTTCGCTGCTGAAGATGCGCAATGCGTCGGGAAGGCCGCGGCGGATCTGCGTCACGGGATACGTGGAATGGGTGCTCGGCGACCTGCGTCCGAAATCGGTGATGCATGTCGTCACGGAGAAGGACGCGGGCTCCGGTGCGATCTTCGCGCGAAATTCCTACAGCGCGGAATTCGGCGAGCGGATCGCCTTCTTCGATACCGACGACATCAAGCGGACATTCACGTGCGATCGTGCGGAGTTCCTCGGCCGCAACGGGACGCTGGGCGCGCCGCGCGCCATGACGCGTGCGCGGCTCTCGGGCAAATCGGGCGCGGCGCTGGATCCTTGCGCGGCGATCCAGGTCATCCTGGCGATGGATTCGCAGGAAGAGCGCGAGGTGGTCTTCCGGCTCGGTGCCGGGCGCAACCTCGAAGATGCCAGGAGACTGGTGCAGCAGTTTCGCGGGGTAGCCGCCGCGCGCTCCGAGCTCACGGCGGTGCGACTGCAGTGGCGGCAGACACTCGACGCGGTCCAGGTGGAGACGCCGGACGAAGCCCTCAACGTGCTATGCAACGGCTGGCTCGTTTATCAGACGCTCGGGTGCCGGCTCTGGGCGCGCAGCGGCTTCTACCAATCCGGCGGCGCGTTCGGATTCCGCGATCAATTGCAGGACGTGCTGTCGCTGGTCCACGCGGATCCGGCCCTGACGCGAGCCCACGTCCTGCTGTGCGCGAGCCGGCAATTCGTGGAAGGCGACGTGCAGCATTGGTGGCATCCTCCCGCGGGTCGCGGCGTGCGCACGCAATGCTCGGACGATTTCCTGTGGCTTCCCCTCGCCATCGCCCGCTACGTCCTCACCACGGGTGACACCGGCGTTCTCGAAGAGCCCGTCACGTTCCTCGACGGGCGCCCGTTGAAGCCCGGCGAGGATTCGTACTACGACTTGCCGGGCCGCTCCGCCGAGGTGGCGAGCCTGTACGAGCATGGCGTGCGCGCGATCCGGCATGGACTGCGGTTCGGGATCCATGGACTGCCGCTGATGGGTTCGGGAGACTGGAACGACGGCATGAACCTCGTCGGGATCGAAGGCAAGGGTGAAAGCGTCTGGCTCGCGTTCTTCCTTTGCTCGGTCCTCACACAGTTCACCCGCGTGGCGCGGCTTCGCGGCGACGAGGCGTTCGCGAAGCTATGCGACGAGCGCACCGTGGAGCTGAAGGCGAATGTCGAAAGCCACGCCTGGGACGGTGCGTGGTATCTGCGCGCCTATTTCGACGACGGTTCCCCGTTGGGCTCGGCGGGCAACGCCGAATGCCAGATCGACTCGATCGCGCAGAGCTGGGCGGTATTGTCCGGCGCCGGCGACCCGGACCGCGCACGAAAGGCGATGGATGCCGTCTACGAGCGCCTGGTCCGGCGCGACGATTCGCTTATCCAACTCCTCGCGCCGCCGTTCGATCGGGGTGCGCAGCATCCTGGTTACATCAGGGGCTACGTGCCCGGCGTGCGCGAGAACGGAGGGCAGTACACGCACG
>JBDTXQ010000169.1:0-6042 GCA_040006115.1 Usitatibacter sp. | reverse complement strand
GCACGTGGTTCTTCACGGTGAGCGGGCTGATGTCGAGGATCATGCCGATCTCGATGTTGCTCTTGCCGTGGTAGATCCATTGCAGGATCTGCGTCTCGCGCGGCGTGAGCAGCCCCGTCTTGGCGGGCTTGGACGCGCCGGCGCGGTCGAGGGGCCACGACACCTGGCTCCTAACCCACGCGGCGTTCAGGTACGGGACGATCAGGTCGGCGAGGTAAGCCTGCTTGGGTCCGATGGCGCCCGGGCGGCAGGCGAAGACGTAGAAGCTGGTCATCGTGCCAGTGGCGTCATGGGTGCCGTGGGCGAGCACATGGCTCGCGCCCAGGCGTGAGAATTCGCGCGCCAGCGCGGCGCCAGCCAACGGCCCGCGCTCGGTCTCGCAAAGGACGGCCTGGCAACGGTTCTCCTCCCAGATCTTGATCAGGTGCGGGACCAGGGACACGTCCTGCTGGAAGAGCTCGTTCAGGCGAGCGCAGTCGACCGGGGCGGTAGAGAAGCTGTCGACCCGCAGCGAGCTCTGGCGGCTCTCCTGGAGCCCGCAAACCAGCACTTCGTGCGGGATCATGCTCTGAAGCGCTCCCTGCACCCAGCTGAACAGCTGGGGACGGGTGTGGACGCGCAGCGACAAGTCGATGTTGAGAAGGAGGGTCTCGCGGTCGGAGTCGTTGAGGCGGGCGGGTGATTGCTCGTACTGCGCGGGTTCGCGCATATCCCCGTTCTCCTCGTGGTCGGCGGGAAAGGGCGCCCTGGGCAGGCGAGTTTCAGGCGTTATGGGTTCGATTCGCATGGCCGCAATGTAGCTAGTTATTGTTAAATCCTTATGAAGTTTTGTGATTTTGCTGAACAATTTTGGCGGGTAGTCCTTTAAGACCACTCCCGTTCCACGGAGTTTTTGCATTGCGGCGATAGGGTCGCTGTTGGCATCCAACGACAGCCAGCTCCTATCCGAGGCCGCACTTGCTAGCTACGCACGACACGCATCCCAGACTCACCCAAGGCCCCCTGGCCGTGGCCCAGCTCGTGCAGATGTTGCTCGAAGCAACGGTCTCCGTGGCGATGCTGGCTGGCTCCGCCTGGTATTTCGGCGAGTCCTTCGGCGGCCCGCACCTTATCCTCGCGCTGCTGGTCTTCTCACTCACCTTCCCGGGCCACGCGCCGCGCGGCACCAGCCCGGGGGCGATCGCACGTGAAGTAGTGGCGGGCTGGGTCCTCGTACTCGGCCTCCTCCTCATGCTGGGATGGGCGACGCGCACCGTCGGTTCCTTCGACGAGCGGGTGCTGCTTACCTGGGCGCTCGCGACGCCGATCGTCCTTTTCCTGGCGCACATGCTGACCCCGGCGATCCTGCCCAGGCTCCTCGCCGCCGAGGGCATGAACCGCGTGGCGGTGATCGCCGGCGCCGCGGCGCTCGGCGACAAGCTCGCCGAGCGCATCCGAGCCACTCCTTACCTGGGAGTGCAGGTCGCCGGATTCTTCGACGACCGCTCCACCGAAAGGCTCGGCGGCATGAGCGACGAGGAGATCCTCGGCAACGTGGAGGAGCTCGCGCAGTTCGTGAAGAAGAACCGTGTCGACTTGATCTATCTCACGCTGCCCCTCGCCTCCCAGCCGCGCATCATGAAGCTCCTCGACGACCTGCGCGACACCACCGCGTCGGTCTACTTCATCCCCGACATCTTTCTCTTCGATCTGATCCAGGGGCGGATGGACACCATCGGCGGGCTGCCGGTCCTCGCGGTGTGCGAGACCCCGTTCTTCGGCATGAACGCGATGGTGAAGCGCCTTTCGGACATCGTGCTCTCGACGCTGATCCTGGTCGGAATCGCGCCGGTGCTGGCGGCAATCGCCCTGGGCGTGAAGCTCACCTCCCCCGGCCCGGTGCTCTTCCGGCAGCGCCGCTACGGTCTCGACGGGCGCGAGATCCTGGTCTACAAGTTCCGCTCCATGACGGTCACCGAGGACGGCGCGGTGGTGACTCAGGCCACCAAGAACGACCAGCGCGTGACGCCGTTCGGCGGGTTCCTGCGCCGCACCTCGCTGGACGAGCTGCCCCAGTTCATCAACGTGCTGCAGGGGCGCATGAGCATCGTCGGGCCGCGTCCGCACGCGGTCGCGCACAACGAGCAATACAGGAAGCTCATCAAGAGCTACATGATCCGCCACAAGGTGCGCCCGGGCATCACTGGCTGGGCCCAGGTGAACGGGCTGCGCGGCGAGACCGAGACCGTCGACAAGATGCAGGCGCGCATCGAGTACGACCTCGACTACCTGCGCCATTGGTCGATCAAGCTCGATTTGCACATCATCTGGAAGACGGTATTCGTGGTGTTCAAGAAACAGAACGCGTACTGACATGAATCTCTACCCCGTGATCCTCGCCGGCGGCAGCGGCACGCGCCTGTGGCCGCTCTCGCGCGAGGCGTATCCGAAGCAGTTCCTCGAAATCCTCGACGGCAGGAGCCCATTCGTCGCGACGCTCGACCGGTTGAAAGGCCTCGGACGCGTGCATCCCGCCACCGTGGTCGTGAACCAGGAGCACCGCTTCCTCGTAGCGCCCCAGGTGAAATCCGCCGGGCACGCGCTGCGCAGGATGTACGTTGAGCCCTTCGGGCGCTCGACTGCGCCCGCGCTAGGCGTGGTCGCGTGCGAGCTTCTCAAGGACGATCCCGACGCGCTGATGCTGGTGCTTCCCGACGACCACGAGATCCCCGACGAGGCGCAATTCGCCGAGGCGGTCGAGATGGGCCGCAGCGGTCGCGCGCCGCAACGTGGTGCCGATGTTGCTGGGGAGTCATCCCTTCATCGATGCGATCCCGAGGCCGAGCGCCAGGG
This sequence comes from Usitatibacter sp., assembly GCA_040006115.1. Classification (GTDB taxonomy): domain Bacteria; phylum Pseudomonadota; class Gammaproteobacteria; order Burkholderiales; family Usitatibacteraceae; genus Usitatibacter. The sequence continues at coordinate 3,210 of JBDTXQ010000169.1, read as the reverse complement.
CCAGCAGTCCCGCGACCACGCTGAAGACGATGTTCAACCCGGCAACGGCGACGTCGCCACGCCTGAGGAGGTGCATCGTTTCCAGCCCGAACGCCGAGAACGTCGTGAAGCCGCCGAGGAAGCCGGTGAAGAGCAGGAGCCGCGCCTCGGCGGAGAAGTAGCTGTACTTCTCCGCGTACCCCGCGAGAAGCCCCGCGGCGAGGCATCCCGCCACGTTCACCACGAACGTTCCGGCCGGGAATTTCCAGTCGATCGTGTGCTGCAGCACGAATCCGGAAGCCTTGAAGCGCGCCACTGAGCCCACCGCACCGCCCAACGCGACGAGGAGAATTGCCTTCATCGCGCCATTCTCGCGCCGATTGACGCGCCATTCAAGCGAGGCGGAGGGCGCCGCTCAGGCCGCTTTGCCTCCGCAACCCTCTGGCTTGTGGACGCGCTCGATGGACGCGGGATATTTCGCTAGCTTCGACGCCGGGCGCCGCGGTCGTGCCACGAACTCGCCCCCGCAATTTGGACAGCAGTCCGCGAGCACGCCCTCGGCGCACCCGCGGCAAAACGTGCACTCGAACGAGCAGATCACCGCATCGGGCGATTCCGGTGGCAGGTCGCGGTTGCAGCATTCACAGTTGGGTCGCAGCTGCAGCATTTTCCTTTCCTCCGTTTGCGGTGCGCGCCGCGGCGCGAATCGAAAGCGCGATCGGAATCCCGACGAACACGGCGTGGGAAGCGAAGCCCTCCAACACCGTGCGCAACGGATAGGAGAGCTTGAAGGGAAACGCCGAAAGCGGGATCACCACGAAATTCATGAATAGATAGACGAGCATCCCGAAGATGGCGCCCGCGATCACGGCGTGCGAGGTGAGGAAGTCCACCCGCACGCTCGCCGCGTAGTAGACGGCGGCGGCGGCGATGGCGATCGAGAAGTGCGACGCGAGGCCCAATGCCGCGCTGGCGGCGCCGCCGTCGAAGGCCGCGGAGCCTTGCAGCCCGCTCGCCACCGACTGCAGCACCCATTCGGGCGAGCGCCCGAACAAGCGCGTGATCGCGTAGAGGATATCGAGAGTACCGGCGATGAATCCGCCGAGGACGATCGCCCTTCTAGCCGTCATAGCCGTCGACGAGCACCGCGGGGCCCGTCGAGGCGCACGACACCCCGGTCGCGGTGATCGAAAGCACCGCGCCCGACTCGAAGGTGAATTCCGCGGTGACCTTTCCGGCGCCTTCGAAGGGCACGGGAAGGACGCTGTCGAACCTCTTCCCCGACACCGTGACGACGCCTTCCGCGATGGCGCCCTGGCTGGGCGGCTCCTTCTCGGTGAACTTGGCGCCCGTAAAGACAATCTCGGCCGGCTGGAGAAACCCGGAGCCGGAGTCGATCCCGGGTCGCCCCTCCGAGCGGTGGACATAGGCGGGCTCGAAGATCATCTGCAGCGTGGCGTCGGTGTGGCGCACCTCGACCACGTCGGAGCCGTGGAACTCGAGGGCAGCCTTCAATCAGGAGCTTTCATTTGGGGACCCGCGAAAGGAAAGACGCGATTTTAGTCCTTCGCCCCGGAAGGCGCACGGCGATCAAAGGGAGAGGAACGGCTTGAACCCGCCGTAGATCATCCGCTTGCCGTCGAACGGCAGCGACTTGGGGTCCATCATGTCGGCGATGCGCGGATCCTTCATCACCTTCGCGATAACGCGGTCGCGATGCGCGCGCGACTTGTAGACGATCCACGAGAACGCCACGACCTCGCGCGGCTTCAGCTTCACGCTGCGCGGGAAAGAGGTGCGCTTGCCGACCTTCACGTCGTCGGCGAAGCATTCGTGATATTCGAGCGCGCCGTGCTCGCGCCACACCTTGCCGGCCCTCCTCGCCATGCGACGGTAGGCTTCCATGCTCTTCCTGGGAACGGGGACCACGAAACCGTCGACGTATGCCATGGCAATCTCCTCGAAGTGGAACTCAGGATGCTAACTCTTCCTGCAGGAACTGCAGCACCGCCACCTCTTCGCGGCGCAGGGCCGCGGCGTGGCCCGCGCGGCGCGGACGCTTGCGCGGGGAATCGCCGGCGAGCTGCACGGTGCGCCCCTCGAGATAAGCCTCGAGCAACGCCGGGTGCACGTAGTACTTGCGGCAAACCGCGCGCGTGTTTCCGAGGCGCTCGCTCACCTCGTCGATGGCGCGCACGATGTTGCGCTCGGACTCGCGCTGCGTCGCCGCCGGCCCCATCGCGCGCAGCGTGAGTGCGGCGTGCATCGTGCCGCCCCAGGTACGGAAGTCCTTCGCGGTTACATGGCGGCGGGTGATCTCCCGCAGGTGCGAGTTCACGTCGTCGGAGGCGATCGACTGGCGTTTCCCCGCGGCGTCGAGATACTGGAAGATCTCCGTGCCCGGCAAGTCGCGGCAGCTCTGGATGATGCGGGCAAGGCGCCGGTCGTTGATCGCCACGTTGTGCTCGACGCCGCTTTTTCCCCGGAAGCTGAAGCGCAGCAGTGTTCCGTCCACCTGCACGTGCCGCCGGCGCAGCGTCGTCAACCCGAACGAGCGGTTCTCGCGCGCGTATTCGTCGTTGCCGACACGGATGAGCGTCTTGTCGAGCAGGCGGATGACCGTCGCGAGGATCTGGCGGCGCGAGTGGTCGTCGGCGCGCAGGTCGCGCTCCACGCGCTCGCGCAGGCGCGGCAGGATCTCGCTGAATTCCAGCATGTGGCGGAACTTGGACTTGTCGCACGCCTCGCGGTAAGACGCGTGGTAGCGGTATTGCTTGCGGCCGCGCGCGTCGCGCGCCGTCGCCTGGATGTGGCCGTCGGCATCAGGGCAAATCCACACGTCGGTCCACGCCGGCGGGATGGCGAGCTGGTTGATGCGCCGGCGCTTGGACGGATCGCGGATATGCGCTCCGTTGGGCGCGTAGTACGCCCAGCCCCCGCCGGCGCGCTTGCGCGTGATGCCGGCGAATCCGTCCGTGACATAGACAAGGCCGGCCCGCGTCGCGGTCCTGCGATGGTCGCGCCTCGACCTACCCTTGGTCTCCACGGGCGCGAGCCTACGCCGAAATCAGGAAAGCTTGAACTCCCCGCCGCGCTCGAGCGCCCGCTGGTACGCGGGCCGGGCGTGGATGCGCTCGAGGAACGCAATGAGATTCGGGCGGCTCGCGTCGAGCCCGCCGCGCGCCGCGGCGGCCTCGATCGGGAAGCTCATCTGGATATCCGCCGCGCTGA
>JBDTXQ010000168.1:0-6050 GCA_040006115.1 Usitatibacter sp. | reverse complement strand
TCACCTTGATCGGCGCGAGGCCCGCGGCCGCCGCGGCGTCGATGCCCTCGAGCACCTTCGCCACCGGGAAGTCGGCGTCGTTCATGGCGCGGAAGGTCGCGTCGTCGAGCGAATCGAGGCTCACGGTGACCCGGTCGAGGCCGGCCACGGCGAGCGCGCGCGCCTGCGGCTTCAACGCCGAGCCGTTGGTGGTGAGCGTGAGGTCCACGCCGGGGAGCGCTTCGCGCAGCATCGCCACCAGGCGGTGAATTCCTTTCCTGAGGAGCGGCTCGCCGCCGGTGAGGCGGATCTTCCGGGTGCCGAGCGCGGCGAAGATGCGCGCCATGCGTACGATCTCCTCGAAGGTGAGGATCTCGGCGTGGGGCAGGAACTCGTAATCCGCGTCGAACACGTCCTTCGGCATGCAATAGGTGCAGCGGAAGTTGCAGCGGTCCGTGACCGAAATGCGCAGGTCGTGGAGCGCGCGCGCGCGGGTGTCGGCGAGCGCCTCGCCCGCGGCGCGCGGCATCGCGGCGGGGACGGCGAGCGCCCCGCGCAACTCGTGCAGTGCGATCACGGTTTTCGGCATGGCACCGATAGTATAGTCATCGAATGGCCGACAAACCGACGCGCAAGCTCTCCGTGATACTCGCCCGCGAAGCGGTCGTGAGCCGCTGGGAGACTCATCGCTGGCACCTCCTGGGGGTCGTGCCCGACGTCGGAGGGGCGGCGCACACTCTCATGCAGACGCCGGACGCGCTGCAGCGCATCTTCCCGGGGTTCGAGGTCAAGCTTTTCGCCGACGAGGCGGAGGGCTATTACCTGAACGCCTCGAGCGGGGCGCCGAGCGTTTTCGTATCGATCCGACACGATGAGGCCGGGGGCGATCCCTATCCGTTCCAGGCCACCCTCTCGTACAACGAGGCCGCCCGCTGGATGGATGGAGGCGAGAAGGTCGACCGCGCCGTCGCCTGGCCCGACCTCGCCGAGTGGATGGGCGCGTGGGTCGAGCAGAATTACCGTCCCGAGCCCAAGAAGCGCCAGAGGCCGCGCTCGTTCGAGGGCAAGGAAGGGCGCTTGCGCGAAAAGGGCAGCCGATGAGCGACGAGCCCTTCCTGTCGCGCTGGTCCAGGCGGAAAACCGAGGCGAAATCGGTCGAGCATCCGGTCGAGCAGGCCCGCGCGCCGGCGGCGCTTCCCGAGGTGGTTCCTGAAGCCGCGCCGCCCCAACCGCTTCCGCCCATCGAATCCCTCACGCCGGAATCGGACTTCACGCCCTTCATGAAAGCCGACGTCGATCCGGGACTGAAGCGCCAGGCGTTCAAGAAGCTGATCGAGGATCCGCAGTTCAACGTGATGGACGGATTGGACGTCTATATCGACGACTATTCGAAGCCCGATCCTCTCCCCGAGGGCTGGCTGGAGAAGATGAACCAGGTGAAGTACCTCGGCATCTTCAAGGCACCCGAGGACGAGGCCCCTGCGCCGCCGCAAGCGCCTGCCGCGCCATTGCAAAGTCCGAGCGACGCGCCGGCACTCTCGGCGCCTGGGGAGGCCCCGCCGGCTGATACTTCCGCGAAGGAAATCCCACCTCCGGGGGTAGGGAAAACGGCCGTCTCGAGGGAGGGCGCCTGACAGGTTGTGGTGTAGACTCGATAGTCAAAGAGGCTTAAGCCCGATTCCCTGTGAAACAAGGGGTTCCAACGCTGAGGAGCGTTCTCGCGAAGCCATAAACTCGCGGGATCGACGTCAACACCGAATGACCGCTGGCATCGAGGTTTCAAGTTCCGCGACCGCCTTGGGAACGACTACCGGTCCGACGCACCGGGACGACCCGTTTGTTCTCGAAAGCCGCGGGTGGTCGTCGGTCGACATCGCGTGCGCTCCCAAGCTCCTCGCGCTCGATTCGCTGATGAACCTCGCCGCGCCCGATCCGGTCGCGAGCGTCTCCTACCAGTCTCGCGGCAACGTCCTCGTCATCGCAGGCGATGCGCCGATGCGCGCGCGCGATTGCGCCGAGGCCCTCGCCACCTCGCTGTCGGTCACGCTGCTCGCGCAGGAAATGCTTCCCGAGGGATCGTTTACCGCGTGGAAGGGCTCTCTCGAGACGCTCGGCGGCTACCTCGGCGAATTCACCGCCACCATCGCGCGACTGAACGGTGCCCCGCAAGCCGTGCCGGCGCGCTTCGACCTGGTGCTCGATTTCTCGAGCGCGACGCGCTTCGCGATGCGCCAGCCGCCCCAGGGCTATTACCGCGCGCCCGCCGGGCCGGTCGCGCTCGCCGCCGTGCTGGAAGAGATGCGCGGCGCGGTGGGCGAGTTCGAGAAGCCGAAGTATTTCGCCTATCGCGAGAACATCTGCGCCCATAGCCGCTCCGAGGTGACGGGCTGCAACGCTTGCATCGAGATCTGCTCGACCCAGGCGATCTCCCCCGACGGCGACCACGTGAAGGTCGATCCGCACCTGTGCATGGGATGCGGCGCGTGCTCGACGGTGTGCCCTTCGGGCGCGATGTCGTACCAGTTTCCGCGCGTCGCCGATCGCGGCGCGCAGGTGAAGCAGCTCCTCGCCGCCTACCGCCATGCCGGCGGCGCCGACGCCTGCATCGTCTTCCATAACGGTTCCGACGGACGCGATCTGCTCGCCGCGGCCGCCTCGGCGGGTCAGGGATTGCCCGCTCGGGCTCTGCCCCTCGAGGCGTGGCACGTCTCGGCCATCGGCCTGGACCTGCTGCTCCCCGCGATCGCGTTCGGCGCGAGCCAGGTGGCGGTGATCTGCGCGGGCTCCGAGGACCGCGAGTACGTCGATGCGTTGCGCGGGCAGATGGCGATCGGGCAATCGATTCTCTCCGGCCTGGGTTACGCCGGCACGCACTTCGCCTTGATCGAGGCCGGTGACGGCGGCTCGCTCGCCGACGCGTTCATTCATCTCGCGCCCGCGGCGGCGCCGGCCACCCCCGCGCTCTTCCTCCTCGGCAACGACAAGCGCACCGCGATCGAATTCGCCGTCGAGCACCTGGTGAAGGAGGCTCCGGCCCCGGTCGGGGAGATCGCGCTTCCCGTGGGCGCGCCCTTCGGCGAGGTGCTGGTCGACAAGGCGAAGTGCACGATGTGCATGGCGTGCGTGGGCGCGTGCCCCGAATCCGCGCTCATGGACGGCGTCGACCAGCCGCTCCTCAAGTTCCTCGAGCGCAACTGCGTGCAGTGCGGCCTGTGCGAGGCGACCTGCCCCGAGGATGCGATCACGCTCTCGCCGCGCCTGCTCCTCACGCCCGCGGCGCGCGAGGCGCGCGTGGTGAACGAGACCGAGCCCTTCCACTGCGTGAGCTGCAACAAGCCCTTCGGCACGCGGCTGATGGTCGACGCGATGCTGGGAAGGCTTGCGGGCCATTCGATGTTTACCAACGATGGGGCGCTGCGCCGGCTGAAGATGTGCGCCGACTGCCGCGTGGTGGACATGATGTCCAACAAGAACGAGGCCTCGGTGCTGAGGCTCGGAGCCGATTCCTGATGAACGCCGCCGCTTCCCCGGTCACGCTGCAACGCGCGCTGCCGCCAGAAGAGGCCTCGCGCGGGGATTTCTATGCGCTCCTCGCCCGGCTTTTCAGCAATGGGCCCGACGGTTCCCTGCTGCGCGCACTGGCCGACGCCCCCCCCATCCCGCAGGAGGGCGCGCTCGCCCGCGCCTGGCGCGACCTGGTCGACGCCTCTTCGGCGATGGATGCCGATGCCGCGCTCGAGGAATACGAGGCGCTCTTCGCGGGCATGGGCAAGGCCGCCGTGTCGCTCTATTCGGGTTTCTACGCGGGCGCGCCCTCGATCGACCACCCGCGCGTGCGCATCCGCGGGGACCTCGCCGCCTTCGGCCTCGCGCCGCGCGAGACCGCGACCGAGCCCGAGGACCATTTCTCCGCGCTCTTCGACGCGATGCGCGTGCTCGTGGCCGGCGGCGCCGGCCGTGGGCCGGCCAGCGTCGCCGAGCAGCACCGCTTCTTCAGGGACCACGTCGAGCCGGGCGTGGGCAAGTTCCTGCAGGCGCTCGCGGGCGCCAGGGAAGCAAACTTCTACCGCAAGGTGGCCGCGCTCGGCGCGGCCTTCTTCGCGCTCGAATCCGAATCGTTCCAGCTCGATTGACGCCACGTCTCGCCAAAGGAGGCCCACGATGAAAACCACCAAGTCGACCAACCGCCGCAATTTCCTGCTCGCAGCGGGGTTGGGCAGCGCAGGGGCCGTCGCCGCGGTCGTGACCGCCGGCGGCACCGCGAAGCCGGCCGCGACCGCCGAATCGGCGTCGGATCCGAAGTCGACGTCGTACCGCGCTTCCGCGCACGTCCTGAAGTACTACAAGACCACCGAAGTCTGAGGAGGCTGCCATGCTGCTCACGCGCAAGTCAGAAGGCCAGGCGCAAGCCGTCAACCCGATCGCACGCGCGGCTGCCGCGCTCGGCACCAAGGCCGTCGATCGCCGCACGTTCCTGAAGGGCACCGGGCTCACCGCCGGCGCCGCCGCGTTCGCGAGCCAGCTGCCGCTGAACCTGGTCGGGGAGGCCAACGCACAGGCCGCGAAGAAGACCGGCAACACCGTCGTGAAGCGCACCGTCTGCACCCACTGCTCGGTGGGCTGCGCCATCGACGCGGTCGTGACCGACGGCGTGTGGGTGCGCCAGGAGCCGGTGTTCGATTCGCCCATCAACCTCGGGGCCCACTGTGCCAAGGGCGCGGCGGTCCGCGAGCACGGCATGACCGAGCATTCGCACCGCCTCAAGTACCCGATGAAGCTGGTCGCCGGCAAGTACCGTCGCATCAGCTGGGAAACCGCGATCAACGAGATCGGCGACAAGCTGCTCGCGATCCGCAAGGAAAGCGGCCCCGACGCGGTCTTCTGGGTCGGCTCGTCCAAGCACAACAACGAGCAGTCGCAGATGTTCCGCAAGTTCGTCTCCATGTTCGGCACCAACAACATGGACCACCAGGCGCGCATCTGCCACTCGACCACGGTCGCGGGCGTGGCGAACACCTGGGGCTACGGTGCGATGACCAACTCGTACAACGACCTTCAGAATTCGAAGTGCATGTTCTTCATCGGCTCGAACGCCGCGGAAGCGCACCCGGTTTCGATGCTGCACGCGCTGCACGCGAAGGAGACCGGCGCCAAGATGATCGTGGCCGACCCGCGCTTCACGCGCACCGCCGCCAAGGCCGACCAGTACATCCGCTTCCGCTCCGGAACCGACGTGGCGCTCATCTTCGGGATGCTGCACCACATCTTCAAGAACGGCTGGGAGGACACGCAGTACATCAACGATCGCGTCTACGGGATGGACAAGATCAAGGCCGAGGTGATGACGAAGTGGACGCCGGACAAGGTGACGGAAGTCACCGGCGTCTCCGAAGCCGACGTCTATGTCGCCGCCGAGACCATGGCGAAGAACAAGCCCTCGACCATCATCTGGTGCATGGGCCAGACCCAGCACTCCACCGGCAACGCCTTCGTGCGCGCCTCCTGCATCCTGCAGCTGGCCCTCGGCAATATCGGCGTCTCGGGAGGCGGGGCCAACATCTACCGTGGCCACGACAACGTGCAGGGCGCGACCGACGTGGGGCCCAACCCGGATTCGCTGCCCGGCTACTACGGCATCGCCGCGGGCGCATGGAAGCACTGGTGCAAGGTGTGGGGCGTCGACTACGAGTGGATGAAGGGCCGCTTCGCCAACGTGACGATGATGGAGAAGCCCGGCATGACCGTGTCGCGCTGGATCGACGGCGTGCTCGAGAAGAACGAGCTCATCGACCAGGACTCGAACCTGCGCGCGATCGTCTACTGGGGGCATGCGCCCAACTCGCAGACGCGCGGCCTCGAGATGAAGCAGGCGATGGAGAAGGTCGACCTCATGGTGATCGTCGACCCGTATCCCACAGTGGCCTCCGCGATGCCCGATCGCCAGGAAGGCGTGTACCTGCTGCCCGCGGCGACGCAGTTCGAGACCTCCGGGAGCGTGACCGCCTCCAATCGCTCCCTGCAGTGGCGCGAGAAGGTGATCGAGCCGCTGTTCGAGTCGAAGCCCGACCACA
>JBDTXQ010000167.1:0-6075 GCA_040006115.1 Usitatibacter sp. | reverse complement strand
GACGGCGCGCACATCCGCACGCTGCTCCTCACGTTCTTCTACCGGCAGATGCCGATCCTCCTTGAAAAGGGCCACATCTTCGTGGCTCAGCCCCCGCTCTACAAGGTGAAGAGCGGCAAGGAAGAGCGCTACCTCAAGGACGAGCTCGAGCTGAAGCAGCACCAGCTGCGCAAGGCCCTGCACAGCGCCGTGCTGATCCCGGGCGGCGATGCGCCGCAGCTCTCCGGGGAAGCGCTCGAGAAGATCGCCTCCGAGTACCTCGCGACCGAGGCGATCATCGAAAGGCTATCGATCGCGATGGATCCCACGGTGCTGCGCTCCATCCTCACGATGTCGAGGATCTCGCTCGCCGACAAGGAGGGCGCGGCGCAGGCGGCGAGGGACTTCCACGAGGCGCTGGCACCCCACCCGCCCAAGGCCCACATCGAGCGCGATCCCACGTCGGACGGCTGGAGGCTGCGCCTCGAGAAGGTCGTCCACGGCAACAAGGTGGAGACCGTCATCGATCACGCGTTCCTGGAAAGCGGCGACTACGCGCAGATCGTGAAGACGGCGCAGACGCTCGCTGGGCTGCTGCGCGAAGACGCGCAGGTGAAGCGTGGCGAGACGGTGCGCTCGATCCGCTCGTTCAAGGAGGGCCTCGACTGGCTCCTCTCGGAAGCCAAGGGCGGCATGTCGATCCAGCGCTACAAGGGGCTGGGCGAGATGAATCCCGGGCAGCTTTGGGAAACGACCATGGATCCCACCCAGCGCATCCTGCTCAAGGTGCAGATTGAGGACGCCATCAGTGCCGGCGAGATCTTCACGACGTTGATGGGCGACGAGGTCGAGCCTCGACGGCAGTTCATCGAGACCAACGCGTTGCGGGTATCCAACCTCGACGTCTGAAAAGGGCGCTTAAGCGGCCTTTTTCACTTTCGCGCCGGCTTTCGGCTTGGCTTTGCCCTTCGGCCTGAAGCCGCCCTTCGACCCGCCCTTGCGGCCCGCCTTCGACGCGATGAGCTCGAGCGCCTCGTCGAGCGTGATCGAGTTGATCGCCCCTTGGTCGGGGAGCGTGGCGTTCACCTTGCCATGCTTCACGTACGCGCCGTAGCGGCCCGAGTAGAGGGCCACCGACTGGTTGTCGTCCGGGTGCTTGCCGAGCACCTTCAGCGCGCCGCGCGCGTTGAAGACTTTCGGCTCCTTGAGCAGCGCCACGGCGCGCTCGAGACCGATGTCGAAGACGTTCTCATCCTTCGGGATCGACTTGAACTGCCCGTCGTGACTCACGTAGGGTCCGAACCGGCCGATCGCCGCGTTTACTTTCTTGCCGGAGTCGGGATGGGCCCCTAGGTCGCGCGGCAGCTCGAGGAGCTTCGCGGCGATCTCGAGCGTCACGGCGTCGGGCTCGATGTTCTTCGGCACCGAGACTCGCTTGGGCTTCTTGTCGCCGTCGGGCTCGCCCAGCTGCACGTACGGGCCGAACGGCCCCTGCAGAAGCTGGATCAGCATCTTGGTCTTCGGATCGATGCCGATCTCGCGCTTCTGCGCCTCCTGGTTCTCGGCCCCGTCGACGTTGCGCGTGTAGTCGCACTCCGGGTACCCCGCGCAGCCGATGAACCGCCCGCGGCGGCCGAGGCGATTGGTGAGGTGGTGCTTGCCGCACTTCGGGCACATCTCGTCCAACTGCTCCTGGGTCACGTCCTTGCGCGAGACCGACTCCTTCTCGAGGATCTGCGCCGAGAAGTCCTTCCAGAACCGGGCGAGGACCGGCACCCACTCGTCCTTGCCGTTGGAGATGTCGTCGAGCTCGTCCTCGAGCTTGGCGGTGAACTCGTAATCGACCCAGTGCGCGAAATGCTCGGTGAGGAACTTGTTCACGACGCGCCCCACGTCGGTGGGCTGGAAGCGCTTCTTGTCGAGCGTCACGTACTCGCGGTTCACCAGCGTCGAGATGATCGACGCGTAGGTCGAGGGGCGGCCGATCCCGTATTGCTCGAGGGCCTTCACCAGGCTCGCCTCCGAGAATCGCGGCGGCGGCTGGGTGAAGTGCTGCTCGCCGTAGAGCTTCTGGATCTTCACCGTGTCGCCGGCGTTGAACGCGGGCAGGCGCTTGTCCTCCTCTTCAACGGCGTCGTCCTGGTCCTCGTGGTACACCGCGAAGAATCCCGGGAAGACCATGGTCTGCCCGGTGGCGCGGAAGACGTTGCCGTCTCCCCCCACCACGAAATCCACGGCGACAGTGTCGAACTGCGCCGGCGTCATCTGCGACGCGATGGCGCGCTTCCAGATCATCTCGTAGAGCTTGCGTTGCTCGTCGTTGAGATAGCGCGACACCGAGTCGGGCGTGCGCGTGATCGAGGTGGGGCGGATCGCCTCGTGCGCTTCCTGTGCGTTCTTCGACGTGCTCCGGTAGACGATCGGCGCCTTGGGCAGGTAATCGGCGCCGTAATTCTTGGTGATGAAGCCGCGCATTTCCGTGACCGCCTCTTTCGAGAGCGTCACCGAGTCGGTGCGCATGTAGGAGATGAGGCCGGTCACCTCCTTGCCCACGGCCACGCCCTCGTAGAGGCTCTGCGCCACTTTCATGGCGCGGTCGGTGGAGAAGCCGAGCTTGCGCACCGCCTCCTGCTGCAGGGTCGAGGTGGTGAAGGGCGCCGCGGGCGAGCGCAGCTTCCTCTTCTTCTCGACTTCCCGCACCTTCGCGAGCCCCTTGCCGTGGGCGTCGAGGAACTTGCGGATCTCCTCCTCGCGCCCGGCGTTGCCCACCGCGAACTGGTCGAGTTTTTCGCCGTTGAAATGGGAGAGCCTGGCGCTGAAGGCGACCTTGTTCTTCTCGCTGTCGAAATGGATCGACCAGTATTCCTGGGTCTTGAACGCCTCGATCTCAAGCTCGCGCTCGACGATGAGGCGAAGCGCGGGACTCTGCACGCGACCCGCCGAGAGGCCCCGGCGAATCTTCTTCCATAGCAGCGGGGAGAGGTTGAAACCCACCAGGTAATCGAGCGCTCGGCGCGCCTGCTGGGCGTTCACGAGCTCCATCGAGATTGCGCGGGGATTCTTCACCGCGTCCTTGACCGCGCTTTCCGTGATCTCGTAGAACACCACGCGCTTCACCTTCTTGTCCTTCAGCGCCTTGCGCGACTTGAGGATTTCGGAAAGGTGCCAGGCGATCGCCTCGCCTTCGCGGTCCGGGTCGGTCGCGAGCAGCACGGTGTCGGCGAGCTTCACCGCCTTGGCGATGGCGTCGACGTGCTTCGAGTTGCGCTCGATCAGCTCGTACTTCATCTTGAAATTGTCGTCGGGGTCGACGGCGCCGGTCTTCGGCACGAGGTCGCGCACGTGACCGTAGGAGGCGAGGATCTCGTAGTCCTTGCCCAGGTACTTCTTGAGGGTCTTCGCCTTCGACGGCGACTCGACGATCAGCAGGTTCGATGCCATGAATTTATTCGTTGGCCTTCTTGTTTCATTCTATAACGCGCCCTGCGATGCGCTGGAACCACCCACCGGGCAGCGCCGCGACGCTTTCCTCGATCTCGAGGCGCGCGAGTTGGGCGGCGAGTGTAGCAGCGTCCCGGCCGGTGCGCTGCGCGAGTTGGTCGAGCGTTGCCGGCGCAAACCCCAGCGCCACGAGGATCGGCTCGGTTTCCACGGGTTGCGGCGTAGGCCCCGCGGCTTGCGCCGTTGCGATGCCGAGTTCCGCAAGTATGTCATCGGCACTCTCCGCGAGCTTCGCGCCCTCCTTGATGAGCCAGTGGCACCCCTTCGAGAGCGGCGAGTGGATCGACCCCGGGATCGCGAAGACCTCGCGGTTCTGCTCGAGAGCGAACTTCGCGGTGGTGAGCGAGCCGCTCGGCAGGCCGGCCTCCACCACGAGCACGCCGCGCGCGAGACCACTGATGAGACGGTTGCGGCGCGGGAAGTTCCCCGGGAGAGCGGGAGTGCCGATGGGGAACTCGGAGACGAGGCACCCCTGCGACGCGAGCGCGCGGGCGAGGTCGCGATTGCGGCGCGGATAGATGATGTCGGGGCCCGTGCCCATCACCGCGACGCTGGACCCGACGCCCTCGAGCCCGCCGCGGTGCGCGGCCGCGTCGATGCCGAGCGCGAGGCCGCTCACCACGGTAAGCCCCGCGTCGGCCAGCGCATGCGCGAAAGCTTGCGCATCGCGCAGCCCCTGCGGCGTGGCATTGCGGCTGCCGACGATCGCGAGCGCGTTGCCGTCGAAAAGCTCCACCCGCCCGCGCGCGTAAAGAACGCTGGGCGGGTCGGTAATCTCGCGCAGTGCGCGGGGGTAGGCGGGGTCGTTGATGGTGAGCATGCGGCACCCGGGCTTGGCGAGCCACTCGAGCGTCGCGTCGACGAGCGAGCCGTCGGGCCCGCGCTCGAGGAGCGTTGCGACCTCGTCGCCGGCGGCCGAGGAAAGCACGCCGCGCGGTGCCGCGAGCACGGCCTGCGGTGTCCCGAACTTGGTCAGCAGGTCGCGCTGCGTGCGTGGAGAAATACCGGGCACGAGCGTGAGTCGAAGCCACGAGCGAATATCGGCGGGCGGGTAAAGCGCGGCATCCAAGGGAGCGGGTGATGCGGTCTACGGGATTTCCCATCAACGGCACAGGCTCGCGTCCCGATGACCCGGGTGCGCAAAATGAAAAGGGGCCGAAGCCCCTTTCGCGCGGTCAGCGGGTTGCTACCTCAAGGCGTTTGCACCACGTCACCGATGTAAATTGGCCGCGTCGCCTTCAACACGATGGCATACGACAGTTTTTCGAAGACGCGGAATACGAAAATGAGGCCGTTGCGCTCATCGGGAAGGCGCAGCTCGCGGCCCGAGAGCGGCGCGCCGGCCCTCTGCATGTCCGCCGCTTGCTGTTGCGCGGGGGGCGCAGGCACCACCGGCATGGGCTTCGTCTCGCCGCCGCCCCATGTCCATTCGGGCCACGACCAGCTGCCCCAGTTCCAGCCCGAGAACCACTTCGGGGACTCGAGCTCCTGGGCACCGCGATGCGTCACGACCTGGCCGCGTCGGTAGCTTGCCAGCACATGGCCGACTTCGACCCCGTCGCGCCCGCCACGGTTGATCGTGATGATCTGGTATTGGCCCAACTCCGAAACCCCGCCGTCCACCGACATGATGGTGCCCTTGATGGGCTTATCCGGCGCACGCGGGATATAGCTGGGGAAGCTCACCTCGCGCGCGGGGGCAAGCCGGTCGCCGCGATTGATCTCCTGGCGCGCCTTGGTGATTTCCAGCGTCGTGGGATTGCCGAAGCGGCGCACGCGCGCATCACCCAGGTACTTGGCCTCGTGGCCGAGTATTTCTCCGGTGTCGGGGTCGCGCAGAATCGCGCCCGGGCGGAATACCTGCCAGTTCACGCCGTCGTTGCTGCCGATGCGATCGGCATATGCGAGGTCGCCCTGCGCCACGATGACGCGGCTTTCCTCCGTGGCGAGGATCGTCGGTGCGCCGTCGAGGCCGCCTGCCTCGACGATGAGGGGTTGCGAGAGGAATGGGCCGATGGCGCTGCCGGGAATGCTCGGCACGGCGGCCTCGAGCGGCTCCACGCGAATGCGCGGGTCGAGCTTGATCACGTTGGAGGCGGCATCGGCTTGCGTGCCCCCCGAGCCGTCCCCGCCCATGGTCAGGCGCGGATATGCGCCGGAGCGGTCGAGCCGGATCACGTTTCCGGGGTAGATCCAGTGCGGATTCTTGATCTGGTCGCGGTTCATCTCCCAGATCTGCGGCCACTTCCAGGGATCCTTGAGGAAGCGCCCGGAGATGCCCCACAGCGTGTCGCCCTTCACCACCGTGTACTCGTTGGGGGCGTCGGCCGCCAAATCGGCCATGGTGACCCGGTTACCCGCCTCGGGGCCCCGATCAGGGGTCCCGGAAGGGGTTTTCGAGGCGGACGGCGGCGTGCCGTCGGCCCAGGTAGCGGCCGGAACCAAACTGGCCACGGCGACGACTAAAGTTATAATTGTCTTTCGCATGGCGACGCTCACTTGTGGATATGGAGTTGGAGACCCATATTCAGAAAAAGGGTAGGGTTACGCCCCTTTTTTCATGTAGTGCAGTAAATTCTGCACATAATTTCTTCA
>JBDTXQ010000166.1:0-6093 GCA_040006115.1 Usitatibacter sp. | reverse complement strand
GCGATGCCCTCGGCGGACGAAGCCAACATTGCGCGCGTGGTGTCGCTGCGCCTGGGATGCGGCGACAAGGTGCCGGCGTGGACCGTGATGCGCAACTGCGCCTCGGGGATGCAGGCACTCGATTCGGCCGCGGTCAACATCATCGCGGGACGCTCGAGCCTCGTCCTCGCGGGCGGCACGGACGCGATGACCCACGCGCCGCTGCTCTTCGGGCCGGCCATGGTGAATTGGCTCGCCGCGTGGTACGCGGCGAAGAGCATGGGGCAGAAGGCGGCGCTCGCCACGCGCTTTCGCCTGTCGCACCTCGCGCCCGTGATCGCGATCCTGCGCGGCCTCACCGATCCCATCGCGAAGCTCTCCATGGGATCCACCGCGGAGATCGTCGCCAAGCGATTTGGCATCACGCGGCAGATGATGGACGAGTACGCGGTGGAGTCCCATCGCCGCACCGCGTTCGCCCAGGACAACGGCCATTTCGACGAGGTCGAGCCCATATACGGGCCCGACGGCAAGGTCTACGCGCAGGATGACGGCGTGCGCCGCGATTCGAGCGTGGAGAAGCTCGGGAAGTTGAAGCCAGTGTTCGATCGCACGTACGGCAACGTCACGGCGGGAAACTCCTCGCAGATCACCGACGGCGCCGCGATGCTGATCCTCGCCTCCGAAGGCGTGGTGAACGAATACGGCCTCAAACCCCTGGGACGCATCGTCGACACCCACTGGGGCGCGCTCGATCCCGCGGAGATGGGCCTGGGGCCCGTGCACGCGATCACGCCGCTCCTCATGCGCAATGGATTGACGTTCGACGACATCGACGCGGTCGAGGTGAACGAGGCCTTCGCGGCGCAGGTGCTCGGATGCGCCGCGGCGTGGGAGAGCGACACGTATTGCAAGGAGCACTTCGGCCTCGACCGCGCCTTCGGCAAGGTCGAACGCGCGAAGCTCAACATCGACGGCGGCGCGATCGCGTTGGGCCACCCGATCGGCGCGTCCGGCGCGCGCGTGGTGCTGCATGCGTTGAAGGTGCTGCAGCGCACCGGCGGCAAGCGCGCGGTCGCCTCGCTGTGCATCGGCGGCGGGCAGGGCGGTGCAATGTTGCTCGAGCGCGCCTAGCGCCGGATGTCGCAGGGATTCCTCTCGCGCTTCACGTTCGGCGCGAACGGCATACGCCGGCTGCTGAATTGGTGGCCGCCGTTTCGCGGCGCCGGGATCCGCGTGCGCGAGATCGCACCGGATTTTCGTTCCGCGACGGTGGAGCTGCGCACTACGCTCCTCAATCGCAACTACGTCGGCACGCATTTTGGCGGCTCGCTTTTCGCGATGACTGATCCCTTCTTCATGGTGATGATGATGAAGATCCTCGGGCCGGAGTACCTGGTGTGGGACAAGCAGGGGACGGTGCGCTTCCTGAAGCCCGCGCGCGGCACGGTGGTCGCGCGCTTCCGGATTCCCGAGGAGCGCATCGCGCAGGTCCGGTTGGCGACCGACTCCGGGGAGAAGTACGAGCCGAAGTTCACGGTCGAGATCGTGGACAGCGAAGGTGTTACCGTGGCCGACGTCGAGAAGACGCTGTACATCCGAAGGAAGAAGCGCTAGATGGAACTGAAGAATTGGAAGCTCGACGTCGATGCGGAGCACCTCGCGTGGCTGCGCTTCGATCGCGCCGGCTCGGACACCAACACGTTCTCGAGCGAGGCGCTGCGCGAGCTCGGACAGATCGCCGATCACCTCGCGACCATGCCGCCCAAGGGCCTTGCGATCCTCTCGGCCAAGGACAACGGCTTCGCTGCCGGCGCCGACATCGAGGAGTTCACGAAACTCAAGGACGCCGACGAGGCGATCGCGCTCACGGTGCTCGGCAACGAGGTGTTCGACAAGATCGGGGCGCTGCCCTTCGCGACGGTAGCGCTGATCCACGGCTTCTGCATGGGCGGCGGCACGGAGCTGGCCCTCGCCTGCAAGTACCGCGTGATGGACGACGCCGCCAAGACGCGCATGGCGTTGCCCGAGGTGATGCTCGGCATCGTTCCCGGTTGGGGCGGCGCCAAGCGCATGCCGGCATTGATCGGCGCGGCGCCGGCGCTCGACCTGATGCTTACGGGCCGCGGCGTGGATGGGCGGCGAGCGAAAGCGCTGGGCCTCGTCGATGCCGTGACCCCGCGCCGCCATTTCGAGAACGCCGCACGCATGCTCCTCGCCAATCCGCCGCCGCGCGCGCATCCGAAGCTCGCGGCCGCGATGACCGACTGGCCCGGAATTCGCAACCTCGTCGCGAAGATGTCGGCGAAGAAAGTCGCCGAGCGCGCGCGCCGCGAACATTATCCGGCGCCCTACGCGATCATCGACCTGTGGAAGGACTTCGGCGGCGACGTGCGCAATGTGCCGCGCGATCATCCGGCATCCACCGCGAGCCTGTTTTTCCACCCGACCACCAGGAACCTCATCCGCATATTCAAGTTGCAGGAGCGGTTGAAGGCGTTCGGAAAGAATGACTCGCCCGCGATCGGCCATCTTCACGTGATCGGCGCCGGCGCGATGGGCGGCGACATCGCTGCCTGGTCGGCCCTGCGCGGCCTCACCGTCACGCTGCAGGACCTCGCCCCCGAGCGCATCGCGCCCGCCATGCAACGCGCCGCGGGGCTCTTCAGGAAGCGCCTCAAGGAGCCGCACCTCGTGCAGGCCGCCATGGATCGCCTCATTCCCGATGTCGAGGGCCACGGCGTCGCGCGTGCGGACCTGGTGATCGAGGCGATCGTCGAGAACGCGGAGGTGAAGAGGAAGCTCTTCGCGCAAGTGGAGCCGCGCATGAAGGAGGGAGCGATCCTCGCATCCAACACCTCGAGCATCCCGCTGCAGGAGTTGACCGGCGTGCTGAAGCGCCCCGAGCGCCTCGTGGGCGTGCACTTCTTCAATCCGGTCGCGCAGATGATGCTGGTGGAGATCGTCGAGGGCCCGCTGACTTCGGCGGAAGTGATGCAGGCCGGCCAGGCCTTCGCGCGCCAGATCGACAAGTTGCCGCTGCCCTGCAAGTCGGCGCCGGGATTCCTCGTGAACCGCGTGCTCTCGCCTTATCTCCTCGAAGCGATGCTGATGGTGGACGAGGGCATTCCCCCCGAGACCATCGACGCCGCGGCGAAGGACTTTGGCATGCCCATGGGGCCCCTCGAGCTCGCCGACATGGTGGGCCTCGACATCGGCTGGGCCGTGGGCCAGGAGCTCGCCAAGCCGGGAACGCCGATTCCGAAGAAGCTGCAGTCGCTCATCGAGGCGAAGAATTTCGGCAAGAAGACCGGCAAGGGCTTCTACACATGGGTGAAGGGCAAGCCGCAGAAATCCTCCATCGGCCCCGGCAGCGTCGACTTGCCGTCGCTCGCCGACCGCATGGTGCTGCCGGCCCTGAACGAGGCCGTGGCGTGCGTGCGCGAGGGCATCGTCGCCGACGCGGACCTGTGCGATGCGGGCGTCATCTTCGGCACCGGCTTCGCCCCCCACCGCGGCGGCCCCATCGAGACGATCCGCGCGCGCGGCAAGCAGGAGTGGCTGCGCATCATGGCGGAGAACAAGGCGAAATACGGGCTTCGCTTCGAGCCGGACACGGGCTGGGATGCCATCTGATCCGGTGATCGAAGCGCGCGGCACCGCCCCCGCGGGGGGCGAAGGCTACCCGTTGGCGATCACGCGCTTTGCCGCGCAAGGCGAGGCGTGGGCGACGCTGTGCGTGGCGCCGGCCATGGGCGTGCGGCAGGACTTCTACGCGCCGTTCGCGCGCTTCCTCGCCGCCAACGGCGTGCACGTCCTTACCTTCGACTATCACGGCATGGGATGGTCTCGCCCGAAGAAGCTTGCCGACTTCGAGGGTGACGTGACCGACTGGGCGCAGATGGATCTGAACGCGATGCTCGCCCACGCCCGCGCGCCCGCGCCGCAATTGCCGCTTCTCATGCTGGGCCACAGCCTGGGTGGCCAGATTCTCGGCATCACGCCCGACAACGCCGCCGTTCGCGCCTCGCTGCACGTGACCGCGGGATCCGGCTGGTACAAGCTCAACGACCGCATGGCGCGCCAGGTGCGCCTGCTGTGGTTCGTGCTCATGCCGCTCACGCTGCCGCTGTTCGGATATTTTCCCGGCAAGCGGCTGCGCATCGTCGGCGACCTGCCGCTGCATGTGGCGTGGCAGTGGCGGCGCTGGTGCCTGCATCCCGACTACGTGCTCTCCGAGGAGGGCGCGCGAGCGTCGTTCGACCGCGTCACCTTGCCGATCCTCTCCTACTCGTTCGAGGACGACCCGATGATCAATCGCGCCGCGGTGGAAAGCCTGAACGGCTTCTATCGCAATGCGCGCCTCGAGCATCGCCACGTGGCGCCGGCGGACATCGGCGTGGAGCATATCGGGCATTTCGGCTTCTTCCTGGAGAGCTCGCGAGCCACGCTCTGGAAGGACTCCCTGCATTGGCTGCGCGCGCACGCGGTGCTCTCGGCCTGCGAGGTGGCGACGACGGAGGAAGCGGGTGCTTGAATTGAAGGGAAAGACGGCGGTCGTCACCGGCGCCGGGAGCGGCATCGGCCGCGAGCTCGCGCTGGCCTGCGCCGGCGAAGGCGCCAATGTCGTGCTCGCGGATATCGACGAAGCCGGCATGAGGGCTACGGCGCTCGCGATCGCGCCACTCGGCGTCGGCACGGAAGCGTTGCGTTGCGACGTTTCCAAGGCGTCCGAGGTGGATGTGCTCGCAGCCCACGCGTGGGAGCGCTTCGGCGCTGTGCACCTGCTTTTCAACAACGCCGGTGTCGGGGTGGCCGGCCCGGCATGGACCGCGACCCTCGAGGATTGGCAATGGACCCTCGGGATCAACCTCATGGGCGTGGTCCACGGCATCCGCGCCTTCGTGCCGCGCATGCTGGCGCAGGGCGGCGAGTGCCACGTCGTGAACACCGCCTCGGTCGCGGGCCTCGTCGACATCGCCGGAAGCGCGGTCTACTGCGTGAGCAAGCATGGCGTCGTGGCGCTCTCCGAGTGCCTCTACCACGACCTTCGCGTGGCCGGCGCGAGCATCGGCGTCTCCGTGCTTTGCCCCGCCTACGTGAACACCGCCATCTGGGACTCGGCGCGCAATCGCCCCTCCGATCTCGCGCCCACCAATCCCTTCGCGGCCCCGTACGACGAGGCGGTGCGGCAGGCGCTGCGCTCGGGGCGGCTTAGCGCCGCGGACGTCGCGCGCGCGACGATCGACGCGGTGAAGAGCGGGCGCTTCTACATCCTCACCCATGGGAAGATCAAGGGCGCGATCGAAGCGCGGATGCGCGACATCCTGGAAGACCGGCTGCCCAGCGACGTCTCGCGCCCGCCACCCGGGGCCGGGGTGAGCTCTTGAATATCGACGAACAGCGGAGGTGGATCAGATGAGTGCGCAAGACGCAATGAATCGACAGGTGCGCCTCGCGGCGCGGCCCTCGGGCTTGCCCAAGGACACCGATTGGCGCTTCGTCGACGAGCCCGTGCGCGAGCCGGGCGAAGGCGAGCTGTTGGTGAAGGTCTCGCATATCTCGCTCGACCCGGCGATGCGCGGCTGGATGAACGAGGGCAAGTCGTACATCCGCCCGGTCGCGATCGACGAGGTGATGCGCGCCGGCGCCGCGGGCAAGGTGATCGCGTCGCGGCATCCCGGCTTCAAGGAGGGCGACGAGGTCGCCGGCAGCTTCGGCGTGCAGCAGTACGCGATCTCCGACGGCAAGGGCGTGCGCAAGATCGACACGCGTTTCGCGCCGATCCCGACCTACCTCGGCGCGCTCGGCATGCCGGGCATGACGGCGTATTTCGGCCTCCTCGACATCGGCAAGCCCCAGCCGGGCGAGACCGTCGTGGTATCCGGGGCGGCGGGCGCGGTCGGCTCGGTCGTCGGGCAGATCGCGAAGATCAAGGGCTGCCGCGCGGTGGGCATCGCGGGCGGCGCCGACAAGTGCGCCTATCTCACGCAGAAGCTCGGCTTCGACGCGGCGATCGACTACAAGGCGGACGACGTCAAGGCCGCCCTCAAGACCCATTGCCCGAAGGGCATCGACGTCTACTTCGACAACGTAGGCGGCGACATCCTCGAC
>JBDTXQ010000165.1:0-6126 GCA_040006115.1 Usitatibacter sp. | reverse complement strand
GTGAGCTTCACGAAGCCGGTGACTTCCTCGGGCATTTCCTTGATGAGGTCGTGCTTCTTCAGCTCCTCGAGGTGCGCTCGATAGTTTTTTTCCACGCAGAGGAACTTGTCGGGATCGGGAACCGGCGGCAGGAAGCGGATCGCGCGTTCCTCCACCATTGCGCCGGCGAAAGGGCCCGCGTTCGATTGCGCGGCTTTCGCGAGCGCCTGCACGCGCGAGAGCGCGCCGCGTCCTTCCCTGAAGAGCGCTTTCATCGTGCCCGGCAACGGCTCGCCATTCACGCGCGAAGCCGCTTCTATGTCGAGGACGCGATGGCCAACGCGAACGCCGATTCTGGGAGGTCCGCCTTGGGCGGTGTAGGTGATAAGTCTCATGGGCAAACCGACATCATCGCCCCTGGGGCGGAAAAAGGAAATGCCGGCCTATCGGCCGGCATTCCCGTTCGCCTCAGTGCCGTGCTAGCGCAGCGACGATACCGCCACGTTCGCTCCCCCGGCCCCACCGTTCCACGAAGCGGGAACGTGGCGGGGAAGCGTCATCGCGCATGCGGCGACCATCGTCGCCAGAAGCACTCGTCTCGTCCACATGACCGCCTCCTCCGAATTGGGTGATACCTGATCACCGAAGTTACCTTTCGGAGGCGGCGCTCAATACAGGACGGCTCCCGTATCGCCGTAAGACCGCGCCGAAGAACGCGTCGGACAGGGACCTACGCCATCCGGCCCTCACTCGCCCTGCGGGAGGTCCCGTGGACGATTAGCCGTGGATCGGATCAATGGCGGTATGGGTTGTCGGGGAATCGATCGAGTCGATTGGGAACGCCGTCGCCATCGCGATCGCCGGCGCGCCATACCGGCCGCGCGTAATGCCAACGCCCGTCGCGTTCGAGCCAGCGCGCGGGCTCATAGACGTACCCGTGGCGATGGCGCAAGTACTGGCCGCGGACCCAGTAGTGGCGCCCGTGACGCCAATCCCAGTATCCGGGAACCCACACGTACCCCACGCGCGGCGCGACGACCGGCTCGTACCGCACCGGCGGCGGCGGAACGTTCACGATGTACTCGACCCTGGCGTGCGCGGCGGCGGGGAGCGCGGCGGCTCCGAGCGCGGCAGCGGCGAGACTTGCGACGAACAGCTTCTTCATGGTGTCACCTCCGTACTTGGCTTAACGCGCCTTGCGCGCGCCGGGATGACAGAAAAAAGGGCCGCCCCTCTGCAAAGGGACGGCCCCGACAGGAGCAACAATGGTCAGCTTTCTTATACGAACTCTTTATTGATTGGCGGCGCTGATTGTCCGGTGCCGAATAAGTTTGCGTTTCCCGGTCGGTCCCCTCTCGGGAGGAGGGAGTGAAAGTCACCCAATGTAACGATCAACGCGCATGGCGTACTGCCGGATGGCGCCCATTCGCGGGTCAGCGTCGTCTGACGCGCCTGTAGGCGATTGCGGTAAATTGGCGATCCCAGAGCGAGGATTCCAAATGACGATACTTTCCGACGAGCTCCAGCTCGCCCCCGCGGAGCTCGATGCTTACTGGATGCCATTCACCGCGAACCGCCAGTTCAAGTCGGCGCCGCGCATGTTCGGCAGGGCCGAGGGCATGTATTACTGGACCGTCGAAGGCCGCAAGATCCTCGACGGTTTCGCCGGCCTCTGGTGCTGCAACGCGGGCCATTGCCGCAAGCCCATCGTGGAGGCGATCCAGAAGCAGGCCGCTACGATGGATTACGCGCCGGCGTTCCAGATGGGGCACCCGCTCGCCTTCGAGCTCGCCAACCGCGTGGCCGGGCTCGCGCCAGGAAAGCTCGACCACGTCTTCTTCTGCAACTCCGGATCCGAAGCCGTCGATACCGCGCTCAAGATCGCGCTCGCGTGGCATCGCGTGCGCGGCGAAGGATCGCGCACGCGCCTCATCGGCCGCGAGCGCGGCTACCACGGCGTGGGCTTCGGCGGGATTTCCGTGGGCGGCATTCCCGCGAACCGCAAGATGTTCGGCACGATGCTCACGGGCGTGGACCATCTGCCGCACACGCATAGCATCGAGAAGAACGCGTATTCCAGGGGCCAGCCCGAGTGGGGCGCGCACCTCGCAGACGAGCTCGAGCGCCTGGTGACGCTGCACGACGCGTCGACCATCGCCGCGGTGATCGTGGAGCCGATGGCGGGCTCCACCGGCGTGCTCATGCCGCCCAAGGGATACCTGCAGCGCCTGCGCGAAATCACGAAGAGGCACGGCATCCTCCTCATCTTCGACGAGGTCATCACCGCTTTCGGCCGTCTCGGAGCCAACTTCGCCGCCGACGTGTACGGCGTCGAGCCCGACCTGGTCACGTTCGCCAAGGGCGTGACATCCGGCACGGTGCCGATGGGCGGCGTCATCGCCTCCGCCGACATCTACCAGGCGTTCATGTCGGGCCCGCCCGGCGCGATCGAGCTGTTCCACGGCTATACGTACTCCGCGCATCCGCTCGCCTGCGCCGCCGGCATCGCGACGCTGCAGCTCTACACGGACGAGGACCTCTTCGCCCGCGCGGCGCGCATGGCGCCCAGGCTGGAGAGCGCTCTGCATTCGCTGAAAGGCGCGCGCCACGTGATCGACATCCGCAACCAGGGGCTGGTGGGCGCGGTGGAGCTCGGCTCCCGCGCGGGCGCGCCGGGCGCGCGCGGCTTCGCGGCGTACCTCGGTTGCTACGAGAAGGGCGTGCTGATCCGCTCGACGGGCGACGTCATGGCGATCGCGCCGGCGCTCATCGTCGAGGACGCGCACATCGACCAGATCGTCGGCACGCTGCGCGAAGTGCTCACGGCAATCGAATAACCAGGAGACGGGAACAATGGCGACGACGAAGGTGGCGGTGGTGACGGGCGCGGGACCGGGGATCGGCAAGGCCGCGGCGCTCGCCCTCCTGAAGGAGGGTTACAGCGTGGCGCTCGCGGGGCGCAGGGCGGAACCGCTGCAGAAGGCGATCGCGGATTCCGGCGCCGGCGCGCGCGCGATCGCGGTGCCGACCGACGTCGGCAACCCGCAATCGGTGGGCGCTCTCTTCGCGCAGGTGAGGGAGAAGTTCGGGCGCCTCGACGTGCTCTTCAACAATGCGGGCACGGGCGCGCCGCCGGTGAACATGGAGGACCTCACCTACGAGCAGTGGCGTTCGGTGATCGACGCCAACCTCACCGGCGCATTCCTCTGCACGCAGGAGGCGATCCGCATCATGAAGGCGCAGTCGCCGATGGGCGGGCGCATCATTAACAACGGATCGATCTCGGCCCACGCACCGCGCCCCAACTCGGTCGCCTACACCTCGAGCAAGCACGCAATAACGGGCCTCACCAAGTCCACGTCCCTCGACTGCCGCAAGTACGACATCGCCTGCTCGCAGATCGACATCGGCAACGCCGCCACCGAGATGACCGAGCGCATGACCCATGGCATCGTCCAGGCCCACGGCGCCATGATGGTCGAGCCGCGCATGAACGTGCAGCATGTGGCCGACGCGGTTGTCTTCATGTCGAAGCTGCCGCTCGATGCGAACGTGCAGTTCATGACGATCATGGCGACCAAGATGCCCTTCGTGGGCCGCGGCTGAAGAGGGGCCTAGATCGCGGCGTGAAGGCGCTGCGTTTCCTTGCTCTTCATCGCGATGTATTCGCCGCGGTCCATCTCGTGGAGCTGCCGCGGGTATTTCTCGGTGGCCGCGAACCAGTCGCTCAGGCGCTTCTGCACCTGGGCGCCCGGCGCGGCGCCGAGCGATCCGAGGTAGGCATCGATGGCGATGAAATAGCGCATCGTGTTGCGCTCCGTGGCGCCGAGCATCCCGCCCACGTACCTGGGGGCGCCATTCGCTTCGTGACCCACCACCGTGAAACCCACCTTGCTCGCGCCGACCGTGGAAAGGTAGGTCTGAAACGCGACGCGCGACACCACGCCAAACCCGTATGAATAGCCCAGATGGATGAAGGTGCGCGCCGCGTCGAGCGGCGTCGCCTCGAGGACGATCTGATAATCGCGTGTGCCGAGGGGCCCCGTTTCGGCCTGGAGCACGATGCGCAGGTAGTCGGCGGTGCGCGCGCTCACGCGATAGTTGAACGCGATGGGATAGGCCTGCTCGGCGGGCTGGTCGGCCTTCCGCCCGATGCGCACGGTGAGCTGGGTCGCGCCTTCGCCCGGCGCGGCGTGGCAATGCTTGGTGTTGAAGGGCAGGATCAGCACGTCGCACCAGTTGCTCGCCTCGCGGAATCCGCGATCGACGGCGGCGAAGGCGTGGTTCACGATGCCGTAGACGTCGCCGCGCAGCTGGTTCGAGCCTTCCTCGGAGACGAGGTGCAGGGGACGCCCGAAGTCGTTGCGCTCGAGCTTTGGCTGGAGCGCGTCGTGCTTCGCGCGTAATGCGACCGCCGAGCTCCCCACGGATTGCGCGGCCGAGGCCATCGACACGGCGGCGAGGAGGATGAGCGCGAAACGGCGAACGAGATTCACAATGGATACAGACCCCGCCCGGTCCTCCGGCGTTCAGAAAAGAAAAACCCCGCCGGGGCGGGGTTTCGTTGGGCGAGGGGCTCGGCTCAGGCTGGAATGGCCTGGCGGTCGAATGCTTCCTCGCTTTGGAGCTGCTGGGTGGGCGACGGGTCGCGCGGCAAACGGCGCACTTCGTCTTTTTCACGGGCGCGACGGGCCATTTCGGCGTAAGCGCGCTTCACCATCTCGAAGTCGTACTCGTAGGTCATGGTCGGCTCCTTGAGTGAATGCTTTTCCAGTCTGCGTCATCCTCCTGGAAAGGCGCTATCAGAATCGTCCTACGTGAAGCGAATATTTGCTGGGATAATGCGGGGAAGCGCTCGCTAACAAAGGAAACGGATTGAAGGACTTCGACGTCGCCGTGATCGGCGGCGGTTTGGTCGGTT
The DNA here is from genome assembly GCA_040006115.1 of Usitatibacter sp. Taxonomy (GTDB): domain Bacteria; phylum Pseudomonadota; class Gammaproteobacteria; order Burkholderiales; family Usitatibacteraceae; genus Usitatibacter. The sequence continues at coordinate 1,226 of JBDTXQ010000165.1, read as the reverse complement.
CGGCGATCGCCTGGGGCCTCGCCGGCGCCGGCCGCAAAGTGGGGGTGCTGGACGAGGGCGACCGCGCCTACCGCGCCTCGCGCGGCAACTTCGCCCTCGTGTGGGTGCAAAACAAGGGCCTGGGCATGGCGCAGTACAGCGCGTGGACCCAGCGCTCCGCCGCCGCCTGGACCGCGTTCGCCGACATGCTGCTGGTGCAGACCGGAATCGACGTGTGCTACCGGCGCCCGGGCGGATTTCACATGACTCTCTCCGACGCAGAGCTCGCCCATCGCGCGGCGCAGCTCGAGCGGCTGCACGCCCAGCCCGGCGTCCCGCCCCATGAATACGAGATCCTCGACCACCGCGCGGTGAAGTCGATGCTTCCCGAAGCGGGACCGGAGGTGGCGGGCGCGAGCTTCTGCCGCCTCGACGGCCACTGCAATTCGTTGAAGCTCCTCCACGCGCTGAACGCGGGCATGCAAATGTCCGGAGCGAAATACCTTCCCGGGAAGCGCGTGGAGAGCATCGGCCACGCCGCCGGGGAATTTCGCCTCGACACCCCGAGCGGCGCGATCCGAGCCGGCCAGGTGATCCTCGCCGCGGGACTGGACAATGCCCGCCTCGGCGCCATGGTCGGCCTGCACGTGCCGGTGCGTCCGCAGCGCGGGCAACTCATCGTCACCGAGAAGATCACGCCCTTCCTGCACTATCCCGTCTCCACAGTGCGACAGACAGACGAGGGCGGCGTGATGCTGGGCGACTCCCAGGAAGAGGCGGGGCTCGATCCCGACGTCGGGCAGCCGGTGATTTCCGTCCTCGCCGACCGCGCCGCGCGCATGTTTCCGCGCCTCGCGCCGCTCAACATCGTGCGCACCTGGGCGGCGCTGCGCGTGATGACCCAGGACGGGTTCCCCATCTACGACCAGTCGCGCGAGCATCCCGGCGCGTTCGTGGCGACGTGCCACAGCGGTGTCACGCTCGCGGCCGCGCATGCGCTGCTGCTCGCGCCGCTCATCGCGGCGGGCTCCCTTCCCGCCGACCCTTTCGAAACCTTCAGCTCGCGGAGATTCGATGTTCAGAAGGCTGCATGACGGCGGCGCGCCGGTGCGCATCAAGGTGGACGGGCGAGACGTCGAGGCGCGCGAGGGCGACAGCGTCGCGGCCGCCATGCTCGCCGCGGGATACTCGAGCTGCCGCAACACGCCCGTCTCGGGCGCGCCGCGCGGCCCGTACTGCATGATGGG
>JBDTXQ010000164.1:0-6135 GCA_040006115.1 Usitatibacter sp. | reverse complement strand
TGTCGGCCGGGCACTCGATCGCGGTGCAGAACTTCAACGAGAACGTGAGCATCCTGGTGATGCTCGCGCTCTACTCGCTCATGATCCGGTACGACATGCGCATCCAGTCGGTGGTGCTGATCTTCGGCCTGTTCATCTCGGGGGCGATGTACCTCATCATGCGATGGAACGCCGCCAACCACCGCGCCGATCCCAACCTCGACCGCCACATCGGCGAGGTCAAGCACTAGCGTCTTCGAGGCAGTTGCGTGAGGCCGTCAACCAACCCGCATCGGCTTGGGCGGGGCCTCGATCTTCTCGCGTCCGATCCGCTCGTACTCGGCGATCACCTGCGCGCCGAGGAGCAGCAGGATCGCCGCGAACTCGAGGCTCAGCAGCACGATGATCGCGGTGGTGAGCGAGCCGTACACCACGCTCACCTGGGAAAGGGTGGCGAAATACCACGTGAGGATGTGGCGCGTGATCTCCCACAGCACGGCGGCGGTGATGCCCCCGATCAGCGCGTGGCTGAACTTGAGCGTTCCCACCGGCATCACCAGGTAGATCGACGTGAGGACGAAGATCTCGCCGGCGAAGCCGAGGAGGTAGAGGAGCACGCCGGACAGTCCGCCGAGGGACCACGTCGAGCCGAGGAACTCGATGTCGCGCTGCCCCATCGCCTGCAGGCTGCCGGCGACGAGCGTCACCAGCAGCACGCCCACGCCGAGCGACAGGACATAGCAATAGGGCAGCAGGGCGGAGATGATGAAGCGGCGCCTCTTCACGGCCACGCGGTGGACGAAGATCACCGACATCGCGTTCTCCAGGACGGTGAAGGCGAGCCCGCTGAAGAAGATCATGGTGCCGAGCAGCACCCAGCCGATCACGTCCTTGTGGTTGAGGAAGTTGGCGAGCTCGTCGACGATGGGCTTCGACTGCCCCGGCACCAGCCACTCGAGGTAGCGCGCGAGCGCGTCCAGGAGCTGCGCCGGGTCGATGAAGTGCGAGAGCGCGATCGCGATGAGGATGAGCATCGGCACGATAGACAGAAGGGCGTAATACGCCACCGCCCCCGCGAGGAGCACGCCCTGGTTCGCCTTGAACGCCTTCAGCGTCTGCAACGCGAAGGCGCCGGGATGGCGCAGGATCTTGCGGGCTTGCGTCGGGAAGATGCTCAATCCGTGGATCGCGCTGGGCGCTTCTTGTCCGGGGATTTTCATTGTATCGGAACCCGAAAACAGGCCTTCGGGCCTGGCGCAACTTCATAGTTCCGGGATTTCGGCGTCGTTTTCTCGCCAAACCTTGACCCTGCCCGGGAAACGGGGGGCATTTCTATTTATAATTTCAAGCTCTTTCCGAGATTTACCTTCCTGATGGCGGTCTTCTGGGTACTCGCCTCGCTGATGATGGCGCTGGCGCTGGCGTTCGTGCTCGTTCCCCTGCTGCGCCCGTCGAGGGGCCGGAGCCCGAGCGCGCTCGAGTCCAACCTCGAAGTCTTGCGAGGGCAGCGGCGCGAGATCGACGCCGACGTCGCCAACGGCATCCTCGCCGCAAGCGCGCGCGAGGAAGCGCTTGCCGAGCTGGTGGACCGCGCCCGCGACGACCTCGCCGCGCGCGGCGAGCCGGCGCAGGGTGCCTCGCACCGGCCCTGGGCCACCGTGGCCATCGTTGCCGTGAGCCTTCCCGCGATCGCGTTCGGCACCTACCTGGCGCTCGGCGCTCCCGCCGCCATCGAGCCTCGCGTGGCGGCGCGCGGCGGCGAGCTCGACGAGCGCCAGATCGTCGCGATGGTGGAGAGCCTCGCGCTCAAAGTGCGTGAGCGCCCCGACGACGCGCAGGGCTGGGCGCTCCTCGCGCGCACCATGGGCGCTCTCGGGCGCTTCAAGGAATCCGCCGACGCCTACGAGCACCTGTCGCGCCTGGCGCCGAACGATGCCCAAGTGCTCGCAGACTATGCCGATGCGCTCGGCATGGCGCAGGGCGGCACGCTCGACGGCAAGCCCCTCGAACTCGCGCGCGCGGCGCTCGCGATCGACGCGAAGCACAGGAAGGCACTCGCGCTCGCGGGCACGGCATCCCTCGACGCGCGCGATTTCCCCGCGGCGCTGGGGTACTGGCAAGCGCTCGCGGGAGAGGTCGCGCCGGGCAGCGACGACCAGCGCCAGGTGCGCTCCATCATCGACGAGGTTCGCGCCAAGGCCGCGGCGGCCGGCAAGCCCCTTCCCGCATCGAGCGCGCTCGGCGACGCCCCCGTACCCGCGCCCGCCGCGCAATCCGTTTCGGGACGCGTAAGCGTGGCTGCCTCGGTGGCGCCTGGCGTCGAGGCGAACGACACGGTGTTCATCTTCGCGCGTGCCGAGGGCGCAAGTCGCATGCCCCTCGCGGTGGTGCGCGCGAAAGCGCGCGAGCTCCCGATCGCCTTTACCCTCGACGATTCGATGGCGATGACGCCGGTCGCGAAACTTTCCGGCGCGCAAGCGCTGCGCGTCGAGGCGCGCATCTCGCGCACCGGCAACGCCACGCCGCAGGCCGGCGACCTGGTGGGCGCGAGCACGGTGGTCAAGCCCGGCGCGCGCGGCATCGCGATCGTGGTCGACCGGGTCCTGCCGTGAGCGCGCTCGAGGCGCGCGACCTCTCGTGCTCACGCGGCGGCTCGCCGCTCTTCAGCGAGGTGACTTTCGGCGTGACGCCGGGCGAATGGCTCGCGCTGCGCGGGGCCAACGGCAGCGGCAAGACCACGCTGCTGCGCTGCGTGGCCGGCCTCACCCACGCGGACTCGGGCGAAGTGCTGTGGGACGGGCAGCGCGCGGAGGGCGTGCGCGCGTTCCGCGCGCAATTCATCTACGCGGGGCACTCCGCGGGTGTGAAGGACGATCTCACCGCGGCGGAGAACCTGCGCGACACTCTAGCGCTGCGCGCCGCGCCCGCGTCCAGGGAAGCGATGCGCGAGGCGCTTGGGCGAGTCGGCCTCGACGGGCGCCGTCATCTTCCCGCACGACGGCTGTCCGCGGGGCAGCGCCGCCGCATCGGGCTCGCACGCCTCGCGCTCGATCCCGCGCCGCTCTGGCTTCTCGACGAACCGCTCACCGCTCTCGACGACGAGGCCCAGCGCATCTTCACCGACTTGCTGCGGAGCCACCTCGCGCGCGGCGGGCTCGCGCTCATCGCGACACACCACGACGTGTCTCCCGCGCCGGCGCGCGTGCTGAGGCTCGGGCGATGAGCGCGGCGCCGGCGGGCTCGCTCCCCGCGGGATTCTCGTGGGCGTTCGCGCGCGACCTGCGGCTCGCGTGGCGCCACCCTGGCGAGACGCTCCTCGTGATTGCGTTCTTCGTGCTTGTCGCGTCGCTCTTCCCGCTGGGCGTCGGGGCCGAGCCGCAGCTCCTCCAGCGCATCGGACCGGGGGTGATCTGGGTGTGCGCGCTCCTCGCCGCATTCCTCTCCCTCCCGGGGATTTTCGCGGCCGACCACGCCGACGGCTGCCTCGAGCAAATGGCGCTGTCGCCGCACCCGATGGCGGGATGGGTCGCCGGCAAGATCGCCGCGCACTGGGTGGCGACGGGACTGCCGCTCACGATCCTCTCGCCGCTCCTCGCTTTGCAATACGGTCTCGCCGCCGACACGCTCGCGGTGATGGCTTTCGCGCTCGCGCTCGGCACGCCGGTGCTCTCCCTCCTCGGCGGCGCGTGCGCCGCGCTCACCCTCGGCGCGCGCGGCGGCGGGATGCTGCTTGCACTCCTCGCGTTGCCGCTCTTCGTGCCGATCCTCATCTTCGGCGCCGGCGCCGCCGAAGCGCAGGCCTCGGGACTCTCCCCCTCGCCGCACCTCTCGCTCCTCGGCGCGGCCCTCATCGTCGCTGTGATGTCGCTACCCTTCGCCGCGTGCGTCGCCATCCGTATCGCGCTCGACTCGCCATGAACTGGTTCTACTTCTCCTCGCCGTCCACCTTCTACCGCCTCGCCGGATGGCTCGCCCCGTGGTGCTTCGTCGCGGCCGCGCTCCTCGGCGCGGCGGGCCTTTACGTGGGCCTCGTCCAGGCGCCCACCGATGCGCAGCAGGGCGAGGTCTACCGCATCATCTTCATCCATGTCCCGGCGGCCTGGATGTCGATGTTCCTTTACTTCGTGATGGCGTGCTACGGCGCGGCCGCGCTCACATTCAACGCGCGGCTCGCGGGGATGATGGCGCGCGCCATCGCTCCGACGGGCGCCATGTTCACCTTCCTCGCGCTGTGGACCGGCGCCTTCTGGGGCCGCCCGACGTGGGGCGCCTACTGGGTGTGGGACGCGCGCCTCACCTCGGAACTCGTGCTGCTCTTCCTGTACTTCGGCTTCATCGCGCTCGCCAACGCGTTCGAGGACCCGCGGCGCGGCGATCGCGCCGGCGCGCTCCTCGCCTTGATCGGCCTGGTGAACCTGCCGATCATCTATTTCTCGGTCCTCTGGTGGAACACGCTGCACCAGGGCTCGAGCGTAAGCTTCAAGGGAACCTCGATGCACGTTTCCATGCTCACGGGGATGATACTGATGACCTTCTCGTTCTGGGCCTACGCGATCGGGGCCGCTTGCACGCGGGTGCGCTGCGTTATCCTCGAGCGCGAACGCCGCACGCATTGGGTGCGTTCGCTGTGAGCCACGAGTTCTATGTCTGGATGTCTTTCGGGATGACCGCGGTCGCGATCGCTTTCGAGATCGCGTGGCTGCGCGTGCGCGCCGCGCGTGCGCGCCGCGGAATCGAAGAGGAGCGCGAGCTTGAAGCCCAGGGCTAGGCGCGGCCTCTGGATCGCGGGCGGGCTCGCGGCTCTCTGCGTCGCGGCGGCGCTCGTGCTGAACGCATTCCAGTCGAACATCGTGTTCTTCTTCACGCCGAGCCAGGTCGCGGCCCACGAGGCGCCGCAGAACCGCGCCTTCCGCATTGGCGGCCTGGTCGAGGCCGGCAGCGTGGTGCGCGAGGCCGACGCGCTCACGGTTCGCTTCCGCGTGACCGACACCGCGCGCACCATCCCGGTCATCTTCACTGGAATCCTTCCGGACCTCTTTCGCGAGGGCAAGGGCGTCGTGGCGCAGGGCAAGCTCGGGCCCGACGGCACGTTCCGCGCGAGCGAGGTGCTCGCCAAGCACGACGAGAACTACATGCCGCCGGAAGCGGCAGACGCGTTGAAGAAGGCGGGACACCCGATCGACAAGGCCGCGTTCGCCGGCCAGAAAGGCAAGCCATGATCGCCGAGCTCGGTCATTTCGCGCTGGTCATCGCGCTCGCGCTGGCGCTCGCCCAGGTCGCCCTCTCCTTCGCCGGCGCGCGCTCCGGTCGCGCTTCGTGGCTCGCCACCTCGCGCCCGCTCGCCGTGGGCCAGTTCGTCTTCGTGGCGGGCGCGTTCGCCGCGCTCGCCTATTCGTTCGTGTCCAACGACTTCTCCGTCCTCAACGTGGCGAGCCACTCCAATTCGAAGCTGCCCGCGCACTACCGCTTCGCCGCGACCTGGGGATCCCACGAGGGGTCGATCCTCCTCTGGTCGCTGATGCTCGCCGGCTGGACCTTCGCGGTCGCGATCTTCAGCAGCGCGCTCCCGGAGCGCTTCGTCGCGCGAGTGCTCGGCGTGATGGGCCTCGTGAGCGCGGGGTTCCTCCTCTTCATCCTGCTCACCTCCAACCCTTTCGAGCGCCTCATCCCCGCCGCCGACGAAGGGCGCGATCTCAATCCCCTGCTGCAGGATCCCGGCATGGTGATCCACCCGCCGATGCTCTACATGGGTTACGTGGGCTTTTCCGTCGCCTTCGCCTTCGCCATCGCCGCGCTCCTCGAGGGACGGCTCGACGCCGCGTGGGCGCGCTGGTCGCGCCCCTGGACCACCGCCGCCTGGTGCTTCCTCACGATCGGCATCGCGCTCGGCAGCGCGTGGGCCTACTACGAGCTTGGCTGGGGCGGGTGGTGGTTCTGGGACCCCGTGGAGAACGCATCCTTCATGCCGTGGCTGGTGGGCACCGCGCTCATCCATTCGCTCGCCGTCACCGAGAAGCGTGGCGCGTTCCGCAGCTGGACGGTGCTGCTGGCGATCGTCGCCTTCTCGCTCTCGCTGGTGGGGACGTTCCTGGTGCGATCCGGCGTGCTGACCTCGGTCCATGCCTTTGCGACCGACCCGAAGCGCGGCGTCTTCAT
>JBDTXQ010000163.1:0-6135 GCA_040006115.1 Usitatibacter sp. | reverse complement strand
GGTTGAATTTCCACTGCGACAGCGCGCGGATCACCTCGCGGTCGAAGACGCGCGCCGGTTGCGAGGAGATGATGCGCACTTCCGTCACCGCGCCCGAGGGCGCGACCACCACGTGGGCGACGACGCGCCCGCTCGCGATGTTCTGGGTGATGGCCTGGCGCGGGTACTGCGGGTCCACGCGATAGCTCGCCTTGTATTCCTTGCGGACGGCGCCCTGCGGCGGCGCCACCACTTGCGGCTGGATCACGGGCGGCGGCCCGGGCGGGGGCGGCGTCGTCGTCACCGTGGTGATGGTCGGCGGCGGCGTGACCTGCGGGATCTGGATGTTGATCTCGGGCGGCGGGATGAAGGGCGGCGGCGGCGCGGCGAGCTTGGGCGGCGGCGGCGGCGGAATGTCGGGCGGCGGCTTCTTGATTTCCTCGATGATCTTGGTCTCGATGGGCGCCTTCATCACCTCGACTACCTTGCGAGCGAGCCCCGTGATGAGCGCGTACCCGATCACGATGTGCAGCAACACGACCGCGACGATGCTCTGCAAATGCTTCGCCGGGTTGCGCTCTCGCTCTGCGTAATTCACTAGGAAGGCCTCCTTGCCGCGCCCGACCATCGTTTGAGACGGCCTTGCCTGTTGCGTGGCGTCCCCTCGTGAGGGACGCCGATGTCTGGATCGGGCGCGGGGCCCGAGTCCTGCCCCAGTCCGCTTTGCAAAACGCGCGAGTTTACCCTATTCCTTCGAAAAAGTGGCGCGCGGCGAACACTCGGTCACCGCGACCCGCAACCGGGCTATTTGACACCCAGTCGGGCCAAAGTGTTCTCGCGTCGGGCGCGGGCTTTGCGATCGACTGCTTCGTAGAGGCTTCCCCCGTGGCTATCCATGGCCACCAGGAGCGGCCCGAATCCTCTGACCCTGAATTTCCAAAGGGATTCGGGATTTAGATCGTCCAGGTCGACGTCCTCGATGGCCTCGATCCAGGTGGTTTCCAGGGCCGCCGTGCCTCCGATGATGGCGAGGTAGGCCCCGCCCAGCTCCGCGAACGCGTCCAGCGACCCTTGGGCGAGTCCTCCCTTGCCGATGATGAGTCGCACGCCAAGCTCGGCCATGAGCGGCCGGGTGAAGCGTTCCATCCGGGCCGACGTGGTGGTGCCGACGCAGATGGGCTCGTAACCCGTGGGATTGGCGCCCGACGGCGCGACCTTCCTTACATTGGGGGCCGTGTGGATGGCGGCATGGCCGCGCATGTCGAAGCGGGTCTTGCGGCCCTTGTCGAAGAGCGCGATCTGGTTCGCGTCGCGGATGCCGAACAAGGTGCCCTCGATCGTTACCGTGTCGTCGATGCGCAGCGCGCGCGCTTGCGCCTCGCTGATCGGCATCGGCAGGACGTGGTGGGCCACGCTCAGAAACCGTACTCGATGCCCGCCGGCGTGAACGACGCCGAGGCGCGGCGCGCGGAATGGCACTGCATGTTCACCGCGACGGGATTCATGGTGATGTGCGTCGCCGCGATCTCAACGTGCACCGCGAACGCGGTCGAGTCGCCGCCCAGGCCCTGGGGACCGACGCCGAGCTCGTTCACCGCTCCGGAGAGGCTCTTTTCGAGGGCTGCGCCTTCCGGGTCGGGGCAGGCGCTCCCCAGGGGGCGAGTCGCGGCGCGCTTGGCGAGGGCCATGCAGAGGTCCGACGTGCCGCCGATGCCGACCCCGATGATGGTGGGCGGGCAGGTCTTGCCGCCGGCGTCGAGCACGCAGTCGATCACGAAGGTCTTGATCGCGTTCACGCCCTCGGCGGGGATCGCCATCTTCAGCCACGAGTTGTTCTCCGAGCCGCTGCCCTTGGGGATCATCTCGATCACCAGGCGCTCGTCGCCGGAGAAACCGATGTGGATCGGCGGCACGCCGGGGCCGCACGAGGTGTGCTCGTTCTTCCGCGTGATCGGGTGCACGACCGAGGAGCGCAGCGGATGCTCGCGCGTGGCGCGGGCGCAGCCGCGGCGGATCGCCTCTTCCAGCTCGACGCCGTCGACCTCCACGCCGCGCCCGATCGTCACGTTGTAGATCGGGATGCCGGTGTCCTGGCAGAGGAGGTTCTCGGTCGCCTCGGCGACCGAGATGTTGGTGATCATGGTGCCGAGGACCTTCTTCGCGGTCGCATCGGTCTCGCTCCCCGCGAGCCGCGCGAAACCCTGCTTGATGTCGGGCGGCAGGATCTTGAGGGCACGCACATACAACTCCCTCGCCACCTCTTCGACCTGCGCCGGATCGATCTTCATCTGCATTGATCTGCGTTCATCTGCGGATGCATTGGCCTCAGTTGGCCGTAAGGCCGCGCTCCTTGATCACCTTCGCCCAGCGTACGCTCTCCTCGCGGATCGCGGCGGCGAACTCCCCGGGCGTGTTGGCCACCGGCACCATGCCCTGCTGGGCGAGCCTCGCGCGGAAATCCTCCGACAGGAGGATCTTCGCGCTGTCGCGCTGGACCTTGTCGATCACCTCGCGCGGCGTGCCCGCGGGCGCGAGGAGGCCGAACCAGCCAGCGTTCTCGAAGCCCTGCAACACCTCGGCCGCCGCCGGCACCTCCGGCAGCTGCGGGTTGCGCTCGCGGCTGGTGACGGCCAGAGCGCGAATCTTGCCGTCCCTGATGAACGGTACCGCGGCGCCGAAGTTGGTCACCACCATCTGGATCTGCCCGCCCATGAGGTCGGTGATCGCCGCGGACTCCCCTTTATAAGGAACGTGGGTGAGGTCCACGCCCGCGGCGTACGCGAAATTCTCGGCCGCCAGGTGCGTCTGGGTGCCGATGCCGGCGCTGCCGAAGTTCACCTTCTTCGGGTTGGCCTTGGCGTAGGCGATGAGCTCGCGCAAGTCGCGCGCGGGCACGTCGTTGGCGACCGCGATCACCTGCGGGCCTGTCGCGACGTTGGTGATGGGCACGAGGTCGCGCGCGGCGTCGAACGGCATCGACTTGTACATGTAGGGATTGGCGGTGACGATCGAGCCCGACGCCATGAGGAGCGTGTAGCCGTCGCTCGGCGCCTTGGCCACCGCGTCGGCGCCGATATTTCCGCCCGCGCCGCCGCGGTTTTCCACCACCACCGATTGTCCCCACGCTTCGGAGAGCTTCTGGGCGAGGAGCCGCGCGACCACGTCGGTGGCGCCGCCGGCGTTGAAGGGCACCACGATCTTCACCGGCTTGGTGGGCCAGGCCTGCGCGGTTGCGACGGCGGGGACCAGCCCGATGGCGAGTGCGGCGGCAAGACGGCGAACGAAGCGCTGGATCATCCATTTCTCCCGGTTCGATGCATTTGAAAGCATACCGCTCATCGGGCCAACGCGAAGACGAGGCCCACGATGAGCGCGAAGGCTGCGGCGAGCGCGGCGAGCGACTTCTGCCATTCGCGCCACGGCAGGAATTCCAGCGCGAGGAGCCGCAGGCCGCCCGCGAGGTGCGCGGCGAGGAGCGTGATGAGGATCCACTCGGCGGCCTTTACCAGCGGCTGGTCGCTCCAGCGCAGGAACCCGTCAAGCACCTCCTCGCCGCGAAGCACGCTCGCCAGCGCGAAGAAATGCGCGGGGAGGAAGAGCGCGAGGGCGATCCCGGAGACGCGGTGCACGAGGAAGGCCCAGTAGGCGGGGTGGTTGCGCGTCGCGGGAATCACGGCACCACCACCGCACATACCGCGCGCAGCCCGGTCAGCAGCATCGCGATCGCCGCGACGGCCATCAGGCGTCCGGCCCAGGGCTTCGCGAGCCCCAGCCATTCCATGCAGATCGTGCGAAGCCCGATCGAGCCGTGCACTGCTGCCGCGATCACGAACACCGCGTAGAACGCGCCCCAGGCGACGCTGCCCCGCGTGCGGGAGAGAATCTCCGCCGCCGTGAGCCCGCCGCGCACGGCGTAGATGATGGTGGCCAGATGCACGACCACGCAGAGGGCGAGCACCGCGGCGGTGGCGCGCTGCACGATCCAGAGCCGCACCTCGCCGCGCGTGCTCATGGCGCGTCCTCGAAATCGACGCCCGCCGTCGCGCGCTTCAATCCCGCGATGGCGCGCGTGGGCGAGAGGCCCTTGGGACAGTGCTTCGTGCAGCTCATGAGCGTGTGGCACGAGTGGCAGCCGGCGTCCCCCGCCACCGCTTGCAACCGGGCGCTCTGCCCGCCGTCGCGCGCGTCGTTCACCAAGGTCCAGGCGCGGTTCAACGCCGCGGGCCCGAGATATTCCGGCTTCCACGCCACCACGTCGCACGCGGCGTAGCACACGCCGCAGCCGATGCACTCGATGCCCGCGTCGGCCTCGCGCCGTTCGGGCGAATCGGGCTTCACTCGGGCGAAGGCGTTCTCGCGCGTCGCGGTGGGCTTGAACTGGCCGCGCGCCCGCGCCCACTTGTCGAAGAACTCGCGCATGTCGGCGACGAGGTCGCGCACCACGGGCATGTTGGCGAGCGGGCCGATCGTCACGCGCCCGCCCTTGGCGACCTTGTCGACGTGAGTGCGGCAGGTCCAGCGCGGCGTGCCGTTCACCGTCATCGCGCACGAGCCGCACATGCCGACGCGGCAGGCGAATCGATAGGCGAGGGTGGGATCGAGGTGGCGCTGGATGTAGGTGACGACGTCGAGCACGGTCTGGCTCGCGCGGCGTGGAACCTCGAAAGTCTCGAAGCGGCCGTCGGCGCCGCCACGCCACACGCTCACCTCGAGGGGATTCACTTCCACGCGAGCACCCCCAGCACGACGCAGGCGAGGAAAAGGGTCTCCGTCACCACCAGCATCACCGGCCGAACCCCCATGTCCACGAGCGACTTGAGGGAGGTCTTCATGCCGATCGCGGCGATCGCGGTGACGAGGCACCAGCGCGACACGACGGAGCCCGTTTCGATCACCTCCGTGGGAATCCAGCCGAGGCTCGTCACCACGACGAAAGCGGCGAAAACCACCGCGAACCACGGCAGCACCGGCGCCGCGTGGGCCGCCGCGGCGCCGCGCACGAGCAGCGCGAGGCCGATGGCGAGGCAGGCGGGGAGCAGCATGGCGACGCGCAGCAGTTTCACGATGGTCGCGGTGTCGCCGGTCTCCTGCGAAAGGCTGTATCCCGCGCCGACCACCTGCGCCACGTCGTGGATGGTGCCGCCGAGGAAAACGCCGGCGGCGCGATGGTCGAGCCCGAGCGCGGCGACCAGGATCGGGTAGAGGATCATCGCGAGGGTGGAAAGGGCGGTCACGCCGATCACGGTGAAGCTCGCGTCGCGCTCGGCGTGCTGGTGCTTGGGCAGGATCGAGGCGATGGCGAGCGCCGCCGACGCGCCGCAGATCGCCACTGCGCCGCCGGCGAGGGTGCCGAGCGCGCTGCCGAGCTTCAGGGCTTTCGCCACCGCGATGCCAACTAGGATGGTGAGCGCGACGGTCGCGACCACCAGCAGGATGGTGGTCCAACCGAGGGCCTGCACCTGCGCGATGGTGATGCGCAGCCCCAGCAGCGCCACTCCGGTGCGCAGCACCACCGTCGAGGCGAGCTGGATCCCCGGCAGGCAACGGCCTTCCTCGGCGAGGAAATTCAGCGCCATGCCGAGAAGCAGGGCGAACAACATCGCGGAGGCGTGGTAGTGCACCGACAGGAACGTCGCCGCGATCGCGACCGTCGCCGCGACCGCGAGCCCCGGCCACCACTCATGCCATTTCACGCGGCGCTTTCGAACCGCGGGCTCAGGCGCTCTCGTAAAGGCGCGTCAGCACGAACTCGCGGTGCCCGAGCGCCTCGGCGGCGGTGAGCCGGCCGTTGGCGGTGCGGAACATGCAATCGAGGAGCGCGTCGCCCGCCTCATCCGGCGTCATCTCCTTCCTCAGCAGGCCCGACACGTCGACGTCTACGTGCTCGCTCATCAGCTTCACCGTGCGCGGATTGGCGCAGAGCTTGATCACCGGCAGGATCGGGTTGCCGATCACGTTGCCCTGGCCCGTGGGAAAGAAATGCACGACGTAGCCGGCCGCGGCGCAGAGCGTCACCATCTCGGCCGCGGCCGAAGACGAGTCCATGAACCAGAGCCCGGGCGAGGTCGGCATCTCGGCCTTGTCGAGGATGCCGTCAATCACGCACTTGCGCCCGATCTTCTGGATGTTGCCGAGCGCCTTCTCCTCGATGGTGGT
>JBDTXQ010000162.1:0-6146 GCA_040006115.1 Usitatibacter sp. | reverse complement strand
TGATCGGCGGGGTGCCGCAGTCGGGCCTCGACTTCGGCGCCGCGGTGAACACCGAAGCCGTCATCCACCAGAACCAGCAGTTTGATTTCTACGACGGCGGCGGCCTCGACATGGCTTGCCTGGGCATGGCCGAGGTCGATCGCGACGGCAACGTGAACGTGAGCCGCTTCGGGCCGAAGCTCGCCGGCGCCGGAGGCTTCATCAACATCTCGCAGAACGCGAGGAAACTGGTTTTCGTGGGCACCTTCACCGCCGGCGGGCTTCGCGTCGAGATCGACGGCACCGACCTCGTCGTCGTGAAGGAAGGCCGAAGCCGCAAGTTCGTGAAGGCGGTCGAGCAGATCACGTTCAGCGGCGCGTACGCCGCCGAGAAGGAGCAGCCCGTCCTCTACGTGACGGAGCGCTGCGTGTTCCGCCGCACGCACGAAGGCATGGAGCTCATCGAGGTCGCGCCCGGCATCGACATCGAGCGCGACATCCTGGCGCAGATGGATTTCACGCCGATCATCAAGGCTCCGAAGCCCATGGACCCGCGCATCTTCGCCGAGGAGCCGATGCAGCTCGACGAGACGCTGCTCGGACTCGGGCTCGCGCAGCGGGTGAGCTACGACGTCGAGCGCAACACCCTCTTCATGAACCTCGAGGGCATGCACGTGAAGACGCGCGACGACGTGGATCGCATCCGGCGCGTGATCGAGGAGCGCGTGCAGCTGGTCGGGCGCAAGGTGAGGCTCGTCGCCAACTACGACGAGTTCCAGATCGACCCGTCGGTCGCCGATACCTATGCGGCGATGGTGCGCTATCTCGAGACGCACTACTATTCGACCGCTTCGAGATACACCACGAGCGCCTTCCTGCGCCTGAAGCTCGGCGAGGCGCTATCGCGCCGCAGCGTCAAGCCGCACATTTTCGAGACGCGCGAGGAGGCCCACGCCTTCATCGCGGAAGATGACAAGGAATAACGTCGTCCCTCAACCCGCTGCGGAGGAACCCATGATTCGCACCAGAGCTGCAACGGTATTGGCATGCATTGCGATGGCGATGAGCGCCGGCGCCGAGGCACAGGCACCCGCGCCGTTTCCATCGAAGCCGATGACGATCGTCGTTCCCGCCTCTCCGGGCGGCGCCATCGACCTCGTCGCGCGACTTTGCGCCCAGAAGATGACCGAGGCGTGGGGCAAGCCCGTGGTGATCGACAACCGCGCCGGCGCTACCGGCACCATCGGCACGGACGCGGTCGCCCGCGCCGCGCCCGACGGCCACATGCTCGCGCTCGTGGCGAGCAGCCACGCGATCAACCCGAGCATGTTCAAGCAGCTCCCCTACGACACCGTACGCAGCTTCGAGCCGGTGATCCTCACCCATGTCGTGCCTCTGATCCTCGTCATCAATCCTTCGATTCCCGCGCAGAACCTGAAGGAGCTCATCGCCTACGCCAAGGCCAATCCGGGCAAGCTCACCTTCGCCTCGAGCGGGTCGGGCGGTGCACCGCACATGTCGGGGGAGCTCTTCAAGAGCATGGCGGGCGTCGAGATGACGCACATTCCGTACAAGGGAAGCACCGCGGCGCATCCCGACCTACTCAGCGGGCAGACCTCGATGATGTTCGACACGGTGGCGGCAATCATGCCGCACGTGAAGAGCGGCGCGCTGCGCGCGATCGCCGTCACCACCTCGGAGCGCTCCTCGGTCGCGCCCGACGTGCCGACCATGGCGCAGGCCGGGCTCGCCGGCTACGAAACCAGCACCTGGGGCGGCATCCTTGCGCCCGCGGGCACGCCGAAAGACGTGGTGGCGAAGCTCAACGCTGAATTCAACCGCGACCTGAAGCTTCCCGACGTCGCCAAGAAGCTTGGAGACGCTGGCATCGAGGTCGCCGGCGGCACGCCGCGCCAGTTCGCCGAATTCATGCAGTCCGAGATGCGCAAGTGGGCGAAGGTCGCCCGGGACGCCGGTATCCAGCCTGAATAGGCGCCAACCGAAAGAGAGACATGGATCTCCAACCTGAAACGCGCGAGCGCCTTCGCAAGGTGAGCGTCGCGACGCTGTGCACCCAGCTCTACAAGCGCGGCTTCCGCAACGTCTACATCCAGGGGACTTCGCGATTGACGAAGCCCTCGATTGGCAACCTGGTGGGCCCGGCATTCACGATGCGCAGCATTCCCTCGCGGGAGGACCTCGACCAGCTGAGTGCCTTCGACGATCCCAATCACCCGCAGAGGAAGGCGATCGAGAGCGTGCCCCCGGGGCATGTCCTGGTGCTCGATTGCCGCGGCGAGAAGCGTGTGGCCTCCGGCGGGCAGATCCTCACCACGCGCCTCATGGTGCGCGGCGCCGCGGGGCTGGTCTCCGACGGCCCGGTGCGCGACAGCGGCGAGATCGCCAAGATGGATTTTCCGGTGTACTGCGCCGGGGGAAGCGCACCGTTGAACCTGCTTTGCCACCACGCGACCGACCTCAACGTGCCGATCGGGTGCGGCGGCGTGCCGGTCTATCCCGGCGACATCATCGTCGGCGACGACGAGGGCGTGGCCGTGATCCCGCAGCACCTCGCCGACGAGGTGGCTGTGGACGCCGCCGAGCAGGAGAAGATGGAAGTCTTCATCCTCGAGCGCGTGCAGGGAGGCGCCGCCTTGCCTGGAACGTACCCGCCGAACGCCGACACGAAGGCCAAGTACGCGGAGTGGCGCAAGGCGAAAGGCGACTGAAGCGTTTCCGGTAGGAGGGGGCCGACCACGGAATCGACGGGAGCCTACATCGCACCCCCGCTGCAACCCCCTAGAATTCCAGCATGATCGATTACGAACGTGGTCTCTACGTGCGCATTGTCGAGCTGGCAAAGGGCCCCCAGCCCTTTCCCCTGCAGCAGGGGTTTTCGGAGTCGACCGCGTATCGCGTGCTGGGCATTTACAACGCCTCCGAGTCCGGCGAATGCTGGCTCATCCTCTCGAATGATCGCAACGAGATCTGGTACATCTCGCAGCGCCACGTCCGCACCTGGCGCCTCATTCCCGACGAGCGCCAATTCCGGGTCGCGCTGAACGAGGTCGTCTCAATCGCAACCGCGGCAAAGGCGTGACCGGCGTCCCCGCGCCACTCGCGTAAGATCACGCTCGTTGCCCGGGTGGTGAAATTGGTAGACACAGGGGACTTGCATCACGTGAGCCCTCGCGAAGAAATTCGCGAGGTGTAGCCCGTCAAACTCGGCGAAGGCCCTGGACGAGAGTCCGAGCGAACACCGAGCCAAGCCTCTTCGGCGAAGAGGAAGGTGTAGAGAGCAGACGGCGGGCACCTAAAGCCGCAAGGCCATGGTGAAGGCGTGCTCCAGACCACGAACCCGCAAGGGGCGGCGAAAGCCGAAGTGGGAGGAAAATCCCCAGGCCGCAAGGCCATGCCGGTTCGAGTCCGGCCCCGGGTACCATAGTCATTTCCAGCATCGTCCGGTTTCGTCCATCGACACGTCAACTTAGCTCTAAGAGCGAGCAAACTGTTGCGCCTGCCCGCCGTCAAGGATCAGGTTGGCCTTTCCCGAAGCACTCTCTACAACAAGCAACGCCTCAAGCGCTGGCTCTCCTGCGCGGTACGAGTGCGCGCTGCCCAGTTTGGGCCGAGTTGATGAAAGAACTCGGCCCTTTTCTAAAGATCAGCAGGGGTAGCGTGCCAAGCAGTCCGACCTGCAGGACGTCCAATGCGCGTAGTCAGCTATGGCGCATACGGTGCCAACGAGGGCTCCAACAGTGCCCTGAGTGGCGACGATCCCGCAAATTACGCCGACTGCCATCGCGCCGTTGTCGCAGATCGAAAAGCACGCGGACTGCGCCTGCATACATGCAAGAGTCCAATCGATTCTGCTGGTGTCGAAATTGACGCTGCTGGTGTCGAAATACCCTCCACTCGCGAAGTACGCGTCCCAAAAGTCCGAACTCGTCTCCTCGTCGAGGCAGCTCTTGGTGTGCGCCGCTCCCGCTCCGCTCGTTTGGCCCGTCGTGGAATCGCCGGGATTGGGCGCGTTGTAGTTGTTGACGGCAAGGCACTTGGTCGCTGGCGTCTCGACCATCCCGCAGGAGTCGAGCAGCGCCGCGAGATTGGCGCGGCTGCGTTGAACCGCAGCCTGCGCCTGCTCCGGCGTGAGAGTTAGCGGAGTGATCACGCGGCCCGCGGAGTCGATGAGATGCGTGGGCCTGCCGGAGGCGTCCGCGTACCCGGTAGTGGTATAGCCGTCCAAGGTCAACGTGGTAACGCCGCTGTCATCGTTATTGAATGCGACGGTGTGACCTGAAATCGTTCCGATGATGCTGCGATCGAAGACGTCCAGATCGCCGCATTTCCCGTGAATGTGGCGTCCAACGAAATGCGGAACGCCCCTCGCATCATTTTGGAGTTTCAGCCCTGTCTCAGCGAACGCCGAGGAAATCAGGCCGCACACCATCAGCGTGACAATCCGTTTCATAGTTGTTGCTCCTCACGCGAAGCTGTTGATGGGTTTGATGGCGCGCTTTTCTCCCGCTCGAAATCAGTCAGGCGGTCCGATACGATGGCCGCGATCAGGATGAGGAAGGCGAACCACAGCAGCCCAACTTGAACGTGCTGCAGCGATTGCGGGAAAAAATAGATGAGCGCCATGAACGCGAAGATCGCAACCGGCGCTGCGAAGTTCGCGCCTGGGCGGCGGCGGCGCTTCGATATGTTGTGGCAATAGCGGCAGCTCGCGAGTCCGCGCGAGAATGGATCGCCGATGGCGGCGTAGGTGGAGATGCCGAGCTTCTGACAATGGGGGCAGACATGCATGGTGTGACCTCCAAGGAATCGCGCGCTGCGGACCACGCGCCACGGTAGGACCGTGAACTCTGATTGTCAATCCAGGCTTGTCAACTCCTACCTCCGCAGGTAGGGCGTGGATTCCACCCGAGACATGACAAAGAAAAGGCTGACGTAGACTTGCTCCGAGCGTTTGCAGCAAAAATCTGCTCGACAGTCCGCGATGTCGATTTCCCCGGGTGGCCCGCTAGTCTGCTTCTTACTTCGGAGGCTTTGGGGTCGGCGCTGGCCTCCGCGAAGGGTGTCCGGCAATGCCCTGTTCTTGAAGATGCTTGAATACCGCCGCGGCCGAATCGCCGGCCTCCGCGACCGCCTAATCCGTCGGGTTCCCTGAAGGCCGCCCCCCGCTCCGCCGCAAAGCCCCCGGGGTGTTTCAGCACAAGCCGTCGTCGGAGCCATCCCGACCCCAGTTCACGCTAGTTCAAAAAGTCGGCGAGCCCATTTAATAACGGGCGGAAACGCAAATGCCGTCCTAGTCAATCTCCACATCAACAATCCGCGCGCCGGTTGCCGTAATTTGTTTGCCCAGCTCACGCGCCAAGACCGATTTGTTCCCAATGCCCCCAAATCCGATAATTCGCCATGAGAATAAAGGCATGTCGCCTGACGGAGTAGATTAGGCGTCGCCCACTCGGGCATCGGGAAAGACGGGTGGGCTCCTCAATAACGAAACAGGGAGACCGACATGCGCCACCTTCGCCACACCGCATTTGCTTTCGCCCTCGTAGGTACCTTGCTGTGCAATCCCGCAGAGGCCGTGCAGCGCGCCTTCGTCGCCTCGTTTGGAAACGATGCCAACACCGCTACGAACTGCGGCTTCACCAATCCGTGCCGCGGTTTCACCGCGGCGCTCTCCGTCACCGATTCCGGCGGGGAAATCGTGGCTTTGGATGCAGCGGGCTACGGCGCGGTCACGATCACCAAGTCGGTGACCCTCACCTCCAACCCGGGCTTCTATGCAGGAATAGCGGCGGCCACCGGCGACGCGGTGACAATCGCCACGGGTTCGGTCAACGTCACGCTGCGTGGCCTGAATATCAATGGCGTCGGCGCCACAAATGGGGTTGTCATGACCAACGGCGCGCGACTGTCGATCGAGAACTGCGTCATTTCCAATTTCTCGGGCTTCGGCGTCACGGTCAACGCGGGCGCGGTCGTGCGAATCGTCGATTCCATTATTCGGGATAACGTCGGCCGTGGTGTCAGTCTGGACGGCGGGGCAACAGCCACCATCTCAGGGTCGAAGTTTCTCGGCAATGGCGATAGGGGCGTCTGGGTGAGAGTAAACGCGGTCGGCACGACAACAGCCTCCATCAGCGATAGCCTGG
>JBDTXQ010000161.1:0-6155 GCA_040006115.1 Usitatibacter sp. | reverse complement strand
CGCCTTCGACTTCATGCGCGTCATGAGATCCTTCGCCTCGCTCTCGAGCTGCTTCATGCGCGCTTCGGCCGCGCGCAGCTCGGGGCTCGGATCCTTCGGATCGACGGCGGGGAAAGGGGTCTTGGCGCGCAGTTTCTGGTCGGTGTTGCCGCCGCCGTCGAGATTCGCCTGGGCGAGCGCGTCCGCCTTCTGCGGCTTGGTCGCGCTCCTGGAGTTCACCAGGACCACGTCCATCACGTTGTGGGGCGCGTCCCACTGGGGACCGTGCACGAGCTTGAATCCGAGTCCCACGATGGCGAGCGCGTGCACGGCGATCGAGGAGATGATCGCCACCTGCATCGTCGCCACCAGCCCGAAGCGTTCGAGCAGGAAATCGGAAAAGGAGACGAGGGCGTCGGGAGAGGGCTGCCTCAACTGCATCGGCAGGAACTACGCGGTGCGCGCGGGGCGGGGCATGAGTGGGAATTGTACGGTCATTTCCCCGCGAAGCGAGCGAGAACGTTGGCCTCCCAGAGGTCGATCTCGCCGAAATCGACGCGCACCCGATCTCCGGGAACCACCGCCGGCAGGCCGATGGCGCGGCAGACGAGCGGCATGCCGTCGATGCGCACCAGCTCCTCGCGCAGCACCACCGCATCGGCCGACCCGATGCCCTCCTGCATGAGATAGCGCAGGCACCAGTAGCGCTCGAGGTGGCGCTGGTACTCTGCGTAAGCCTCGTAGGCGGTCTCGAAATCGCGCGCCGCCTCGGCGAGCTCGGCCTTCGAGTAGGCGGGCTCGCCCCCGCGCAGGGCCGCCACGAGCTGGCGCTGGTTGGCGAGGTCGGTGAAGCGGCGCAACGGCGAGCTCGCCCACGCGTAGTGGGAGACGCCCAGCCACTCGTGGGCGCCGGGCTCGACCTCCATGCGCGTCTTGGCGCCCTTCTGGTTGCGATAGATGGCGTCGAAGCCGCGCTCTGCGAGGAGCTTCCCCCACGTGGAGTTCACATGGATCATGAGCTCGGCGACGAGCGTGTCCACCGGCGTGCCGCGGCGGCGCTGCTCGATGGACACGCGGGCGTCGACCACGCGGATGTTGTAGTCGGGCCGGTCGTTGCGCTCTTCGCCCGCGCCGCGCAGCGCCTTCAGCGCCTTGGCGAGGCGCCAGAGCGCGAAGAGGTCGTCGCCGTGCGGGCCTTCCACCCGGCCCGCGGCCACCGTGTCCTCGTTCAGGCGCTGGTCGAGCTCCCCGAGACGCAGGTTGTCGGCGATGCGCACCCATTCGAGCGCGGACTCGCTCGACTCGATCGCCATGCTCGCCGCATCCACCACGAGGTAGAGCGACGCCGCGGCCACGCGCCGCCCTTGCGCAAGCGTCGCCTCCTCCACGGCGCTCGCGGGCAGCATGGTGATCTTGCCGCCGGGGAAGTAGACGGTCGAGAGCCGCTCGCGCGCCATCGCCTCCACGGGATGGTCCCGCGGAAAGATGAGCGCCGGAGCGGCGATGTGCACGCCCACGCGCAGGCGAGAGTCGGCGAGCCTCTCCACGGAGAATGCATCGTCGATCTCGGTGGTATCGGCGTCGTCGATGGAAAAGGCAGCCATCCGCGATTCGCCGAGCCCCACGGGCACGGCCCCGGGTCCTGCGGGATCGAAGCCGGTTCCGCGCGGGAAGAACTCGAAGGCGAAGCGGCGCAGGAAATAATCCTCGGGTCCGGCGAGCGCGCCAGCGGCGGCGAGGGCCTTCGGAGGCGACATGCCGAGCGCCGTGGCGGCCTGGTCGAGCGCGCGCCACTCGAGAGTCATCTTGTCGGGCTTGAAGAGCAGCGTGTCGAGCTTCGCGGCGAGGGGCCCGGGCACGCGGCCCGCGGCGAGCTCCGCCGCCCATTCGTCCACCTGCTCCTGCTGGCGGCGCTTCTTCTCGGATCCGGCGAGCGCGGCCCTCAAGTTCTCCTCGGGCGCTCCCTGGTAGCGGCCCTTGCCGCGCTTGTAGAAGTACATGGGGTGCGAATGCAGCGCGAGCGCGACCGCCACCGCTTCCTGGGGGCTCGGCACGCGCCCGAAGTACTCACGCGCGAGTGCGTCGAAGGCGAACTCGTCGCCGCCGCATACTTCCCAGAGGAATTTCGGGTCGATGGGCTCGGCGAGCTTCTGCGCCTCGGGCATGAAGCCGGCAAGCGCCTGGCCGTCGAAGCGCAGCAGGATCGAAGCCGCCTTCACCTTGGAACGCTTGCCATGAGCCGCTTCGACCTGGAACGACGCTCCGGCTTCCGAGAGGATGGTTCCCACGCGGAAAGCGCCGTCTTCCTCGAAGAGGACCTGCTTCACGACTTCGCCCATTCGACGATCTCGGGCACATGCTCGGGGAACGACGCGAGCGCGTGGTCGCCGCCGCGCACGACGGTGGCGAGCGCGTCCCTGTAGAAATCCACCGCCTCGCGGTAGTCGAGCACGGCGTCCCCGGTTTCCACGAAGAGCCAGTAGCGCTCCGGGCGCGTGATGCCCGCGGGCTGAAGGGCCTCGAGGTCGGCGACGTGCCCGGGGCCGAGCACGAAACGCTCCCCCGTGTAGAGGTTCACCTGCGGGCCGAGGTAGCGGTCGAAGTACGCGTGCGGCCGCACGGCCGGATTGAGGAGGGCCGCGCGACAGCCGAGGCGCTCGGCCGCCACCGTCGCGTAGAAGCCGCCGAGGGAGCTTCCCACGAGCGTCAGGTCCTCCACCGCGGTGCCGCGGCATGCGGCCTGCACCTCGTCCATCGCGGCGCTCGGGCGGTGGTGGAGATTCGGAACGCGGTACTCGACGCCGGTGACGCAATTCGCCAGGTAGTCGCCCAGCATCACGGCCTTCTTCGATTGCGGGGAGCTGATGAAACCGTGGAGATAGACGATGGTCTTCACTCAGAGCTCGACGCTGCCGCGCCCCAACTCGATCACGTTGCCGCCGACGAAGATGTCCTTCTGCCTCACCGCCAGGTACAACGTCGAGGGACGCTTCACCGCCTCGCCCTGGGAAACCGTGCGCTCGATGGACTCTCCGGGGCGCATCGCGACGAACCATCCGCCGAGGTTCGCGCACGCGGAGCCGGTGGCGGGATCCTCCACGATCGCCGAGCCGCTCGGAAAGAAGAAGCGCGCCTCGACCGTCGCTCCCTCGTCGGCGAACAGGTACGCCATGCTCTGCCCGTCCTCGCTCTCCAGCCGCGCGAATGCGTCGGGGGCGGGCTTCGCACGGCGCACCGCCTGCGCGCCATTCACGGGCACCACGAGTTGCTCCTTGCCCGCGTTCACCCATAGCGGCCGATCACCGATGTCGCCCGAGCTCAATCCGAGGATCGCCGCGAGCTGCGCGTTGGATTGCTCCACGGGGCGCGAGCGTGACGGATTGGCCGAAAGCGTCCAGAGATCGCCTTTCGCGTTGACCGGGATCACACCCGCCTTCATCTCGAGCGCAAGCGCGTCGCCGCCCCCCTTCAACGAGCGAACCACGTGCGCCGTCCCGAGGGTGGGATGTCCGGCGAAGGGCATCTCGTAGGCGGGCGTGAAGATGCGCACGCGCGCCGCCGCCTTCTCCGAGGGCAGGATGAAGGTGGTCTCCGACAGGTTGAATTGGCGCGCGAGCGCCTGCATGGTGGCGTCGTCGATGCCGCGCGCGTCCTCGAACACGCACAGCGGGTTGCCGGTAAGGCGTCCCTCGCGCGCGAACACGTTCAAGAGGCGGTAGGCGTAGGGCTTCATTCGGCGGCGTCGAGGTGGCGGGAAGAGAGCCGTTGCAGGAGCTTCGCGTGCACGCCGCCGAAGCCGCCATTGGACATCACCAGGACGTGGTCTCCCGCGCGCAGCACGTGGCCCAGCGCATCTACCATCGGATCGATGTCGTGGTAGATCGCCGCGCGCGTCGAAAGGGGCGCCAGCGCCTTCGCGGGATCCCAGCCGAGGCCCTTCGCGTAGCAATAGACGAGGTCGGCGCCCGCGAGGCTCGTCGCGAGGACGCCCTGCATGGTGCCGAGCTTCATCGTGTTGGAGCGCGGCTCGAACACCGCGACGATGCGCGCTGCTCCGACGCGGTGGCGCAGCCCCGCGATGGTCGCCTCGAACGCGGTCGGATGATGCGCGAAGTCGTCGTAGACCGTAACGCCGTTCACGATGCCGCGCACCTCCATGCGCCTCTTCACTCCCTGGAAGAGGCCGAGCGCCTCGATGCCTTGCGCCACCGGCACGCCGGCGTTGCGCGCCGCGGCGAGCGCGGCGAGGGCGTTCATGCGGTTGTGCTCCCCCATCAGCTCCCAGCGCACCGTGCCCTGCTTTTCGCCATGCAGCATCACCTCGAAGCAATCGTCGGCATTCACGGCCCCGACGCTCCAGGCGTGCCCGGCGCCAAAGCGCTCGACCGGCGTCCAGCAGCCGCGCTGGATCACGCGATCGATGGCGGGCACCGCGCCGTTGGCCACGAGGAGCCCGTTGGCGGGAACGATGCGCACCAGGTGATGGAACTGCGTCTCGATCGCCGCGAGGTCGGGAAAGATGTCGGCGTGGTCGAGCTCGAGGTTGTTCAGGATCGCCGTGCGCGGGCGATACCAGACGAACTTGGAACGCTTGTCGAAGAACGCCGTGTCGTACTCGTCGGCCTCGATCACGAAGAAGGGCGAATCGGTGGCGAGCGCGGAGACGTGGAAGTTGCGCGCGATGCCGCCGATCAGGAAACCGGGGTTGAACCCGCCGCAGGCGAGGATCCACGCCACCATGGACGCAGTCGTCGACTTGCCGTGGGTGCCCGCCACCGGGATCACCCATTTGTCCTGCAGCACGTTCTCGGAGAGCCACTGCGGGCCGGATTGGTACGCGAGGCCGCGATCCAGCATCGCTTCGACTACCGGCATGCCGCGCACCATCGCGTTGCCCACCACGCAAAGGTCCGCCCTGTAGAGGTCGAGCTGCTCCGCGTCGTAACCCTCGTGCAGGGCGATGCCGAGTCCGCGCAACTGCTCGCTCATCGGCGGATAGACGTGAGCGTCGCAGCCGGTCACGACGTGGCCGCGCTCGGCCGCGATCTTGGCGAGGCCGCCCATGAAAGTGCCGCAGATGCCGAGGATATGGAGGTGCATTGCTACGCTTCGAAAAGGTTGGAAGCGGCCAGCAGCGACACGGTCGCCGCGATCGATTGCCCCGGGGTCATCGCTAGGGTCCTTGCCCCGAAAACGGGCTGCGGGAGACCCGGAATTCTAGCATTGCGAAGCGTGTAAACTGACCCTCCCGCGCGGATGAATCAGTGCCCGCGCCCAGCGCCAACCGTCAATCATGGTCCCTCACCTCACCACGTCGCTCACCGGCCCGTTGCAGGAGCTCGAGCGCATCGTCCTCGACCAGCGCCCCGAGATCGAGCGCTGGTTCCGCACCCAGTGGCTCGAGCACGAGGTGCCGTTTTACGCCTCGGTGGACCTGCGCAATAGCGGCTTCAAGCTGGCACCGGTGGACACCAATCTCTTTCCCGGCGGGTTCAATAACCTCAATCCCGAGTTCCTGCCGCTCTGCGTTCACGCCGCGATGTCCGCGGTGCAGCGCATCTGCCCGGACGCGCGCGGCTTCCTGCTGATCCCCGAGAACCACACTCGGAACCTCAACTACCTGAGCAACGTCGCGGTGCTGCGGCGCATCCTCGAGGGCGCGGGTTTTGCGGTACGCATCGGCAGCCTCATCCCCGACCTTGCCAGCCCCATGGAAGTCGAGAGCGCCGCGGGCGACAAGCTCCTCCTCGAGCCGCTGCAGCGGCGCGGCAACCGCTTGGGCGTCGAGGGCTTCGATCCTTGCGCGATCCTGCTGAACAACGACCTCTCGGCGGGAATCCCGGCGATCCTGCGCGGCATCGAGCAGCCCGTGGTCCCTCCGGCGGTCGCGGGATGGTCAACGCGGCGCAAGTCCCACCATTTCCACGTTTACGACCGCATCGCCGAGGATTTCGCCAAGCTGATCGGCATCGATCCGTGGGTAATCAACCCCGCGTTCAGCCAGTGCGGCAAGGTGAACTTCAGCGAGAAGGAAGGCGAGGACTGCCTCGCCGCCAACGTGGAGTTCGTCCTGAACGAGATCCGCGAGAAATACGCGCACTACGGCATCACCGAGCAGCCCTTCTGCATCGTGAAGGCCGACGCCGGCACCTACGGCATGGGCATCATGACGGTGA
>JBDTXQ010000160.1:0-6197 GCA_040006115.1 Usitatibacter sp. | reverse complement strand
TCGGAATCGCTGCGCGCGGTGATCTCGCAGACGCTGTGCAAGACCAAGGACGGGACCGGCCGAGTGGCGGCGCATGAAATCATGATCGGCACGCCCGCAATCCGAAACCTGATCCGCGAGGCCAAGGTGGCGCAGATGTATTCGTCGATCCAGACCGGCCAGGCTCTCGGCATGCAGACGCTCGACCAGAACCTGACCGACCTCGTGAAGCGCAACTTGATCTCGATGCCCGAGGCGCGCAACAAGGCGGCCAACAAGGACAACTTCGTCGGCGGCTAGCGCCCAACAAAGGACAAGCCAATGGAACGCGAACAATCACTGAAATTCATGCACGACCTGCTGCGCGCCCTCATCGCGCGCAAGGGAAGCGACCTCTTCATCACCGCGGGCTTCCCGCCGGCGATGAAGGTCGACGGCAAGGTGACACCGGTGTCGCAGCAGAGCCTGTCGCCGATGCACACGCAGGAGCTCGCGCGCTCGATCATGACGGACAAGCAGGCCGCCGAGTTCGAGGCGACCAACGAGTGCAACTTCGCGATCAGCCCCTCGGGGATCGGGCGCTTCCGCGTGAACGCCTTCGTCCAGCAGGGCCGCGTGGGCCTGGTGCTGCGCACCATCACCACGCAGATCCCGAAGTTCGACGAGCTGGGCCTGCCGCACGTGCTGAAGGATGTCGCGATGACCAAGCGCGGCCTGGTGATCTTCGTGGGCGGCACTGGCTCGGGCAAGTCGACTTCCCTCGCCTCGATGATCGGCCACAGGAACGAGAACAGCTACGGGCACATCATCACGATCGAGGACCCGGTCGAGTACGTGCACGAGCACAAGAACTGCATCATCACGCAGCGCGAAGTGGGCGTGGACACCGACAACTGGTTCGCCGCGCTGAAGAACACGCTGCGCCAGGCGCCCGATGTGATCCTGATCGGCGAGATCCGCGAGCGCGAGACCATGGAGTACGGCATCGCCTTCGCGGAAACCGGCCACCTGTGCATGTCTACGCTGCACGCCAACTCGACGAACCAGGCCCTCGACCGCATCATCAATTTCTTCCCGGAAGAGCGCCGCGCCCAGCTGCTGATGGACCTGTCGCTGAACCTGAAGGCGATCATCTCGCAGCGCCTCATCCCGAAGAAGGGCGCCAAGGGGCGCGTGGCTGCGATCGAGATCATGCTCAACTCGCCGCTCATGTCGGACCTCATCTTCAAGGGCGAGGTGCACGAGATGAAGGCGCTCATCGGCCGCTCGCGCGAGCTCGGCATGCAGACTTTCGACCAGGCGCTCTTCGACCTCTTCGAGGCCGACATGATCACCTACGAGGATGCGCTGCGCAACGCCGACTCGGTGAACGACATCCGCCTCAAGATCAAGCTC
The DNA here is from genome assembly GCA_040006115.1 of Usitatibacter sp. Taxonomy (GTDB): domain Bacteria; phylum Pseudomonadota; class Gammaproteobacteria; order Burkholderiales; family Usitatibacteraceae; genus Usitatibacter. The sequence goes on along the minus strand of JBDTXQ010000160.1, from coordinate 4,823 downwards.
GAGAGCAAGAACGCGAAGAACCGCGATCTGGGATCCGGGCTCGAGCACCTCGAGATCGTGAAGTAGCGCTGGTCCGAAAGGAGTCCTCCGGAAAGCCCGCCCCGCGCGGGCTTTTTCGTCGGCGGATTTCACGCCGCAGCCACGGTTCCGCTCCCGAATGGTCCATGGCGCATGCCGTCGGGTTTTGACGACAGCGTCCCAAGATGCCTCCACCGACAACCAACGGAGGCTTCGAATGACCCGCAAATGGATTTCCGCCGCTACAACGGCCGGCTCGCTTCTGGCAATCGCAATCGGCACGGCCCTTCCCACCACCGCGTCGGCCCACTGGGTCCCGGCGCCTTGCGATTTCATCACCGCGGGCGGCTTCGTGGAAAAGGACAACGGCCGGATCGCCAATTTCGGCGCGCACGGCGGCTGCAAGAACGACCAATTCTGGGGACACGTCAATTACGTGGACCACGAGACCAATTTCCACCTTTCGAGCATGGACATTACCGGCTATCTCTACGATCCGGCCTATCCGAACAAACGCGACATCTGCGGCTGGGGGCGCACCAGCGACGGTGCCACGGTGCGCTTCCGCGTGACGCTCACGGATAACGGCGAGCCCGGCGTGGACGACCGCTTCGGCGTCGTCGTGGAGAACAACCATACCGCCGGGGAGCGCTTCTACATCGTGACTTCGCGCAAACTCGCCGACGGCGGGCCAGGGGGCGGCAACGTCCAGTTGCACAAGTCGAATCCTTCGACGACGGCCTCGGCGCAGATGAGCGCGCTGCGGGAATACCAGATGTGCGGAGACCTGAACTCCCCGATGTGATTCAACCCGCACGCGAAGGAAGCCCCCGGGGCTTCCTGGCATGGACGCGCGTGCTGTAGGCGTCGTCCGACGAGAACATCAGACGAATCCTAGGCGCGTTCTACGACCCGCTGACTCCCTCGCTTGGGCGCGCTCTTCACTATGAACGAACACAAAGGGAGTAGGTCATGAAAATGCTTCTCGCACTAGGGCTCGTGTGCTGCCTTCCAACCGGGCTCGCCGCAGAAGACCAGGCCGAGGCTTCGCTCGGAACGGTCGGCATCCTCGTGATCGAGGATTCCGCGCCCCTCGCTCGGGACGCGCAGTGCGTGGGTGCAGGCGAACGCACCGAATGCATGTCCTTCAACCGTGCCGTATTGACCGCTCGAATCCAGAAAGTTTCCGTGCTCCACGAGCGCGGTCGCTGGATGTAGTCCCAGAAACTCCACCGGAGATCAAGCGATGAACACCGACCAGATGCACGGCCATTGGCGCGAGGTGAAGGGTTGGGCTCTCGAACATTTGGGCCGCGTCACCAACGACCCGTGGAAGCGCATCGCCGGCCGGCGCGAGCGCCTGCTGGGCCGTCTCGAGGCGTCGCTCGCGGAATCTCGCCGCATCGCTGAAGCGTCCTTCCCCGCCGCGCGCGCGGCCGCGCCTGTGGGCGAACGCCGCAGGGCCGCCGCCCGCTAGAAATTCGATTCGCTGAGAAGCCTGCGGACCGCTTGATCGTCCGCAGGTTTTTTTTCGCCTACGGCCGGTTGCCGGTGCCCTTGTCGAGGAGGTCGGCCAGGTCGTCGGCGTGCTCTTCCTCGACCGCGAGGATCTCCTCGAGGAGGTTCTTGGTGGTCGGATCGTCGTCGCCGATGTACGCCGCCATCTCGCGATAGCTGTCGATCGCGATGCGCTCGGCCACCAGGTTCTCGCGGATCATCTCCTCGATGCTCTTGCCGAGGCGGTATTCGGCGTGGCTGCGCTGCGTGAGGGTCTGCGGATTCAAGTCGGGCTCGCCGCCCAGCTGCACGATGCGCTCGGCCAGCTGGTCGGCGTGGACGAGCTCCTCGTTGGCGTGCTCGAGAAATTCCGCGGCAGCGGCCTTCGCCTTCAGGCCGCGCGCCATGAAATAGTTGTGGCGGTAGCGCAGGACGCACACCAGCTCGGTGGCGAGCGCCTCGTTCAGCAGCTGCACCACCTTTTCCCGGTCGCCCTTGTAGTGCTCTGTCACCGCGCCGTCCTCGACATGGCGCCGCGCCGACTCGCGCAGCGTCTTCACGTCGGTGAGCTTGGGCTTGTCGGCGGGATTCGGGATGGGGGCATTCATGTTGTTCTCCTTGGCGAGGTCGGCGCGAAGCGCCCGCGCAGGCGCGGGGCGCAACCCCATTGAAGCAGCCGTGGCGCGAAGGAAACTGTCGGAGCCCTGCGCATTTGCGTGTCGGCGGGCGCCGACGCGGGTTTATGCGACGAGGCGTGCCTCGTCCGAATGCAGCAGGTGGTCGAGTCGGGCGGTGCCGCCCACCTCCTCGGTGAGCCGCGCGTCCGGGGTCGCGAAGAAGAAGCCCTGCAGGTAATCAGCCTTGGCCTCAACCGCCAGGAGCGCGGCCGCGAGCGCCTCGATGCCTTCCACCGCGACCCTCGCCTGGAAGCCGTGGAGCAGCTCGATCAGCACGGGCAGCATGCGCCGCGCCTTGTCCCTGCCCGCGGCGCCTGCGAGCATCGAGCGGTCGATCTTGACCACGTCGGGGCGCAGGCTCACCACGCGGTCGAAGTTCGAGCAGCCCACGCCGAAATCGTCCATGGCGATCGACGCGCCCAGGTCGCGATATCCCTCGACCGCCTCGCGCAGCAGCCTCTCGCTGGAGCACGGCGCCTCGAGAATCTCCACGCAGACGCGCTTGGGCGCCAGCCCGTAGTAGCGCATGAGCTCGGCGAACTCGCGCCCCCGGTGCACATCGCGAACGGCGGCCTCGGGGTGGATGTTGATGAAGAGCGTGCGATCGCCCGGATCCACGGTCGCATAGTTGCGCAGGTGCAGCGCGCGGCACGCCCAGTCGAGGAGCGAGCGCTCGGCGTCGGGAATGGCGCCGAAGAGCTGCTCGGGCGCGACGATGGCGCCGTGCTCGTCCCGCGCGCGCACCAGGGCCTCGAAGCCCAGGCACGCCTCACGGCGCACGCAGTAGATCGGTTGGAAATGAGTGGTGAGGCTCGTACCGTGCCAATCGAGCGCGGCGCGGCCACTGGCGCGCACCAGTTCCTCGGCCCGGTGGGCGAGCGAACGGGCGGCAAGCTCCCCGTCGGCGCCTCCCGTGAAGGGCTGCGCCGTGTTCATCCCATCCCTCATGAATGTCCGCCCCGCGATCGTTTGGTGCCGGACTCCTGCCGACTTCACGCCACTTTGTCGCGGGCGGGTTACCGTGGGGTTACCAAGACCGCGCCGATGGTTGCAGCTGTAATCAGGACTTGGCGAAGAAGACCGCAAGCGCCTCGGCGATCTCGCTCATGCGGTAGGGCTTGCGCAGGACGCGGTTCACGCCCGCCGAAAGCGCCCGCGCCTCGAAGCCCGCGCCGCCGTATCCGCTCGCGATGACGATCGGCAGCGTCGGGTTGAGCTTGCGCAGCTCGTTGGCGAGCTGCGTGCCGATCAACTGCGGCATCACCTCGTCGCTCACCACAGCGTCGAAGCGCCGCGGGTTGGCGCGCATTGCCTCGAGAGCCTCGCGGCTGTCGCCGAATCCCACCGGCTCGTAGCCGAGCTGAGCGAGCATCTCCTCCAGCGCATGGAGCACGTCGAGCTCGTCGTCGACGGCGAGGATCACCTGTCCCTCGCCCATGGGCAGCGCCTCGAGCTCGTCGACGGCGCCCTCGGCGGCGTGGATCTGCGGGATCCACACGGTGAACGTCGTGCCCTTGCCGAGCTCGCTCGCCACCTCGATGAAGCCCTTGTGCTCCGCGACCACCGAGTGCACGAGCGCGAGACCGAGGCCGGTGCCGCGGCCCGCGGGCTTGGTGGTGAAGAAGGGCTCGAAGATGCGGTCGATCACCTCGGGCGCGATGCCGTGGCCGCTGTCGCGCACCGCGATCCGCACGTATTCACCGGGCGCGATCTCGCCACTCCTCACCTTGCGCGGCTCCTCGAAGGTCTCGCACGCCACGCTGAGGACGAGCGCCCCGCCCTGCCCCATCGAGTGGATCGCGTTGGTGCAGAGGTTCATCAGCAGCTGGTGCATGCGCGTGGGGTCGCCGAGGATGGTCGCGTCGGCGCACTCGTCGACGAAGGCGACGTCGATCGCGAGCGGCGTCGAACCGCGCACCAGGTCGACCACCTCCTGCGCGATCGGCGCCACGATCACCGGGAATTTCTCGGCGCCCTCGGCGCGGCTGTACGAGAGGATCTGCGTGACCAGCGCCTTGGCGCGGTTGCCCGCGCCCATGATGGTGTCGATGTAGCGCTTCATGTCGCTGTCGGCGGCCTTCCTCTGAGCGAGCTCGCCGTAGCCGAGGATGGCGCCGAGGATGTTGTTGAAGTCGTGCGCGATGCCGCCGGCGAGATGGCCCACCGCCTGCATCTTTTCCGCCTGCTTCAGCTGCGCCCCGAGGCGCACGCGCTCCTCCTCGGCCTTCACCTTGTCCGAGACATCCTTCACGAAGCCGATGATGCGGCGCGCGCCGGGCCGCTCCTCCTCCGGCTCGCCCACGCGGTAGGCGTTCACGCCGACCATCGTGTACTCGCCATCCTCGCGCTTGAAGCGATACTCGAGCGCCGCATTGGACAGCTCGCCGCTCATGAGGCGCGCGCGCAGGCCCTTCAGGCGAATGCGATCCTCGGGATGAACGCGCCCCATCCAGTCGTGCAGCCGGCCGATGCGATCGGGCGTGACTCCCAGCACGGAGCGCGTATCGCCGTCCCACACGACCGTGCCGTCGATCGGGTTGTATTCGTAGAGCAGGTTGCCGCTCGCGCGGATCACCGCCTCGTGGCGGTTCCTCCACTCCTCGGTCTCGCGCACCGCGTCCTGGCGCTCCA
>JBDTXQ010000159.1:0-6233 GCA_040006115.1 Usitatibacter sp. | reverse complement strand
ACACCGTCACCTCGAGCCCGACCGGCATCACCGCGACCGGCGCCGCATCGCCGATTGTTGTCACCGGCCTCGCCAATGGCACCACTTACACGTTCACTGTGACCGCGACCAACGGGGTCGGCACCGGGTCACCCTCCGCGCCCTCGAACGCGGTCACCCCGGTCGCGCCTCCGGGAGCGCCGAGCGCGCCCATCATCGGCACCGCGACCGCCGGCAACGCGCAGGCGACGGTGAGCTTCTCGCCGCCCGCGAGCAACGGCGGCTCGCCGATCACGGGCTACACGGTCACCTCGAGCCCCGGCGGCATCAGCGCTTCGGGCGTGGGATCGCCGATCACCGTGACCGGGCTCTTGAACGGCACGACGTACACCTTCACGGTGGTCGCGGCGAATTCCGTGGGTTCGGGGCCGGCCTCGGCGCCGTCCAACGCGGTGACGCCGACTGCACCGGTTCCGTCCATCACGCTCACGCCGGGCTCGCTCACCTTCGCGACGCGGCCGGTGTCGACCACGAGCCCCACGCAAACCGTGACTGTGGCGAACCTCGGTCCCGGGTCGCTCGTGATCACCTCGATCACCGTGAGTGGCGATTTCGCGTTCAGCTCCACGTGCGGCGCCTCCGTGCCGGTCGGCGGGTCCTGCACCATCGACGTGAGCTTCACGCCGCTCGCGTCCGGGATCCGCAACGGGTTGGTCACGATCTCGAGCAATGCGAACGGCAGCCCGCATACCGTGGCGCTGTCGGGCGCGGGGCAAGTGACTTCCGCGCCGGTGATCGAGGTGTCCCCGACTTCCGATGCGTTCGCCGCGCAGGAAGTGGGCACGCAAAGCGCACCCGAACTCTTCGCGATCGTCAACGCCGGCAACGTGACGTTGATCTTCAGCGACATCTCGGTCACGGGGCAGGGCTTCACGCTGCAGCCCACCATCACCGGCTCGACGTACACGCGCTGCGGCGCGGCGATCGATCCGGGCGCCGTTTGCGCGGTGCAGATCACGTTCACCCCGCCGGCTCCGGGTTCCTTCCCGGGCGTGCTGCACATCGCGGGCAACGCGACCAATTCGCCGGTCGACGTGAGACTTTCGGCGAGCGGCGTGCTCACCACGCCGTCGCGCGCCTTGTCGGTGCCGGCGAGCCTCGCGTTTGCCGACCAACCGGTGGGGACGCGAAGCGCGGGCCACGCGCTCACCATCACCAACAACTCGGCGAACGTGGTCTCCCTGGGCGAGCTTTCCGCCGACGGCGACTTCAGCGTCACGGATACGTGCGCCACCATCGCGGGCCACGGGACCTGCACGCCGCTCGTGTTCTTCCGGCCTTTGGCGCTCGGCCCGCGCACCGGTCACGTCACGATCCGCACGCTCACCGAGGCGCAGCCCTACATCGTGGACCTGAACGGCATCGGCGTGGTGAACACGGTGCCGCAGATCACGCTGTCCGTGGCCCGCCTGGGCTTCGGCAATACGCTCGTGGGAGTTCCGGTGGCCGCGCAGGTCCTCGTGCGCAACGTGGGACAGGTGCCGGTCGTGATCCAGGGCGTGGTTGCGAGCGGCGACTTCTTCGTGGCCCACGCTTGCGGGACGGCCATCGCGGTGGGTGCGACATGCACCCTGAACGTGAGCTTTTTCCCGCGCATGTTGGGCGGGAGCGTGGGCGGGATCGAGATTCGCACCAACGCGTTCGGAAGCCCGCACGGGGTGCAGCTTTCGGGCGTGGGCTGCACGATTCCCAGCTTCGCGCGTGCGCGCTCGGCACAACCGCTGTGCGGGCCGTGACGCCGGCGCAGGGCGCGGCGCGCGCGATCGCGCGTCAGGTCTTCCAGTTCGGCGGCACCTTCGCGAGGAAGGCGTCGACGCCTTCGCGCGCGACTTCGCGCGACATGTTGCTCGCGATGGTGCGCGAGGCGTCGGAATACGCGGCGGCGAGGCCATGCTCGAGCTGCCGGTAGAAGAGTGCCTTGCCCAGCGCGAGCACCTCGCGCGGCTTGCTTCGCAGGTTGTTCGCGAGGTCGCGCGCGGTCTCGAGGAGCCTCTCGGCCGGCGCCACGCGGTTCACCAGGCCCCAGTCGAGAGCGGTGCCGGCCTCGATGAACTCGCCGGTGAAGAGCATCTCCGCGGCGCGCTTGCGCGAGAGGTTGCGCGAGATGGCGACCGCCGGGGTCGAGCAGAAGAGCCCGAGGTTGATCCCGGAAGCGGCGAAGCGCGCGTTGTCCGCGGCCACCGCGAGGTCGCACTGCGCGACCAGCTGGCATCCCGCGGCCGTGGCCACTCCGTTCACGGCGGCGATCACCGGCTGCGGAAGCGCGACCAGCTTCTGCATCATGGCGCTGCACGAGGTGAAGAGGGCCTCGACCTCCGGCTGCGAATGCAGCGCCCGCATCTCCTTCAGGTCGTGGCCCGCGCAGAACGCGCGGCCGGCGCCGGTGAGGATCACCACGCGCACGCTTTCGTCGCGCGCGATGAGGTCCAGCTCAAGGTGAAGCGCATCGAGCAGGGCGCGCGAGAGCGCGTTGTATTGCCGCGCGCGATTCAGAGTGAGGGTGGCGACGCCGTCTTCGGTGCCGCGCAGCAGCACCGGGCCTGGTGCGCACCCTGCGCTCGTGTCGCGCATACGCTCGTTCATGGCGTTTCCTTCGGGTCTCGGGCGATTGCGGCGATTATGGCACCGCGAAGCCCGGGGCGCGCTTCATTGCCTCGCGGAATCAACTGGAATATCATGGATTTGTGCCGCGCTTTGCCATCGCCCGGGCCTTCAGGGAGGCGCGGACGCCCATGCCAAGAACAAGGAAAACCAGACATGATTCGACGCGCACGATTTCGCGGAGCGGCCCTCGTCGCGATTTTTTCCTCGTTCGCTTGCCTTGCAGCGCTGGCGGATGACCCGGTCCTGGAGAGCGCGCGTCGCCTCCTTGCCGGCGGCAACGCGAAGCAGGCCTACGCGGAGCTCTCCGCGGTACAGGACAAGATGTCCGGCATGCCCGAGTTCGACTACCTCCTCGGCGTCGCCGCGCTCGACAGCGGCAGGAACGAAGACGCGATCATCGCTTTCGAGCGCGTGCTGGCGCTGGTGCCGAACCACGCCGGGGCGCAGATGGATCTCGCGCGCGCTTACTACTCCGCGGGATCGTTCGACCTCGCCGAGGCCGCTTTCATCAGGCTGCGCGCGGCCAATCCGCCGCCCGCGGCGCAGATCGCGATCAACCGCTACCTCGACGCGATCCAGACTCGCAAGCAGCAGACTCGCGCCGGCTGGTCCGCGTATGGCGAGCTGGGGCTGGGCTACGACTCGAACATCACCGGGGTGCCGGGCAACTTCGGCGCCGCGGCCGCGCAATCTTTCAACCTGGTCGGCATCGAGGCCACCGGGAACTCGGTCAAGCGCTCGGCCGGTTTCGCGCAGGGCGCGATCGGCGCGGAGTACCACCGTCCGCTCACGCGCGGCTGGAGCGGGTTCGCGGGCGGCGAGCTGCGCGGGCGCCTCTACCAGCGCGAGTCGGACTTCAACATTGCCTCGGGCGAGGTGCACGGCGGCGCCGCGTTGAACGCGGGCGACGACCAGTACCGGGCGAGCGCGAGCTATTCGCCCTTCTCGCAGAAGGGCGCGGCGCCCGGCGATCCGCAGCCCACCAACGACCGGCGCATGGCCGGCATCAACCTCGACTGGCGGCACGCGGTGGACACGCGCACCCAGACCGGGCTCGCGCTGCAGGTGAACAACATTCGCTTTCCGAAGAACAAGGTCGAGGACTTCAACCAGGTCTACCTCGCCGCCTCGTTGCTGAAGAGCTTCGAGCGCAGCGGCTCGCCGCTGCTTTATCTCACGGCGTTTGCGACCGAGGACCGCGCCAACCGCGAGTTCGACAACGGAGTCTCCGGCACTTCCACGAAGAGCAAGAACCTCGGCGGCCTCAGGAGTTACCTGCAGTACTCGATCACGCCCAAGCTGCAGGCGTTCAACGGGCTGGGCGTGATCTACCGCAAGGACAAGGAAGACTTCGCGCGCTCCACCGAGGTCGCCAAGGGCAAGGACGTGTACGCCGAGGTCTCGCTTGGCCTCGGCTGGCAGTTCCGAGACAAGTGCGCGCTGCGCCTGCAGTACGCGTACTCGCACAACAGCTCCAACATCGACATCTACGACTTCAATCGCAACGAGATCTCGTCGACGATCCGCTGCGAAATGATCTAGCCCGGAGAATCACGCCATGAGCCGACCCGCCCGCAACTCCGTGAACCGCTTGCTGCTGGCCGCGCTGGCCGCCACGCCCCTCTGGGCGGGAGCGGCGAGCGGCGAGTTCACCTTCGTTACCGGCGAGGTGAGCCTCACGAAGGCGAACGGGCAGCGCTCCTCGCCCGCGCGCGGCACGCCGGTGGACGCGGGCGACCGCGTGACGACCGGGGCCAACGGCATGGCGCAGCTCACCATGGTCGACCAGGCTCGCCTGTCGTTGCGGCCGGCCACGCAGTTCGTGATCGAGGCCTATCCCGAGCGGCGCGACGGCAACGAGAGCGCGATCCTGTCCCTCGTGAAGGGGACGCTGCGCACCTTCACCGGCCTGCTCGCCTCGACCAACCGCGACAAATTTGTGATGAAGACGCGCGTGGCGACCGTCGGCATCCGCGGCTCCGGGAACATCCTCTACTCGTGCGATCCGGGCGAGTGCGACGAGAGCGTCACCGGCGGGACCAAGTCCGGCGACTCGATCACCGTGAACCACACGATCGAAGGCAGCCACGCCATCACCAACTCGATCAACGACCGGCCGGGGCTGCCCGCGCAGCAGGGCGGGGCGCAAACGCTCATCACCGGGCCGGGGCAGACGGTGGTGGTGGCGGGCAACCAGCCGCCGCGCTACATCCCGACGCCGAGCTTCATCGCCAACGTGGCGACCAACATGACCGCGGCGAAGCCCTCCGAAACCAGTGCCGCGAGCGGCGGAAGTGCGGCGGACACGCGCAACTTCTCCCCGGGCGACATTCCCGCGCTGCCCGCGTCGCAGCAGGTCGTCACGCCTTTCGTCGGCAATAATGGCCTCGGATTCGCGAGCGGCATCGACGCGACCGCGAACCTCGGCGCGGATCCGCTCGCGCTGCGCGACATCATCATCGCGACCGGCTCGCCCTTCTCGGGCCAGGCGCGCGCGGGCGACGTGGTGTCGAACGGCAACGACCTGCGCGGCTATAGCTCGTACACCGGCGGCGTCGCGCCCTTCATCGGCGAAGGCTCGCTGCGCGAGTCGATCCCGGTATTCGTGGATGGCGCGGCGATCTATCTCGGGCGGTACGACAACGCAACGCTCGGCTTCTTCGGAGCCGGCAGCGGCGTGCCGATCCCGGGAAGCATCCACTGGGTCATAGGCACCTCGGGCTACCCGACGTACCTGTCCGATGTGCTCACCGGCAGCGCGACCTATACGCTCGCCGCGGCCACGGCGCCCACCAACCAGAACAACACCGCGGGGACGTTCGGCGCGACGCTCAACGTGAACTTCACCTCCCGCACCCTGGGCTTCAACGCAAGCGTGGCGATCCCCGCGGCGAGTGGCAACGCGGGAGGAAACTGGCAGCTGAGCGCGAGCAATGTGCCCTTCGCGTTCAACTCGTTCTTCGCGTCCACCTCGAACCGTTTGGTGATCAGCAACGGTTCGGCGACCTCGGCCACCAACACGAATCTCACCGGATCGTTCGAGGGCAGCTTCGTAGGCAATGGCATCGGCGGCGCGATCCTCGGATACGGCATTGCGGACCGCACGGCGGCGAGCACGGCGGCGTGGAATTTCGTGACGGGGGTGGCGGCGTTCACCGGCGTGCCGCAGAACGGCGCAGCACCCTATCGCGAGGGTCGCATCTCGGACCCTGCGGGAACCCTCGTCGACTTCATCCGCAGCTACGCGACCACCGACCGTCCCGACGAGGTGGCGAGCGACGCCACCGGACGCGTGACCGCGTTTTCGGCGCCATTCTCGGTCACCGGCGGATCCCACTCGAACTATGCGATTGGCACCGCCCAGGTGGTGCAGTCGGGCATCGACCCCGAGACGGGAATGGTTTGGGGACGCTGGGGCGGCGGCACCGCCGTGGTGACGCGTGAAGGGCAGAGCGCCAACCTCCAGCTCGGCAACGCGAGCCTGCACTACATCTTCGCCGGCTCGCAGAGCGGCCCCGTCTCGCTGCCGCTCACCGGCACCGCGAGCTACAGCGTGATCGGCTCCACCAGCCCCACCAACAGCGCGGGCG